>JBEHXD010000220.1:0-8287 GCA_048498875.1 Verrucomicrobiota bacterium | reverse complement strand
CGACTACGAGTTTGTCGTCAGTTACCGCTTTGATCCCCTCAGCCTGTTCGTCGAACTGGAATTGACGAATCGCGGTTCCACGCCGATCCCGTGGTCCGCCGGACATCATTTCTATTTTACTCTGCCCTGGAGTGCGGGACGCACGCGCAACGACTATGTCCTCGAAACCAGCGCGACCAAACACCTGCGCCGCGACGACAAAGGTGCTTTGATCGACGGACCGCGCGTCAATTCGCGCGAAAACCTCGCGCACAAAGATCTGATCGATCTCATTCATGCGGGCTTAAAGAGGGATGTTTTTGGCGTCACTGAAACCGCCTCCGGTGACCGTTTGCTTTTCCGCAGCGGCATGTCTCACAGTCCCTCCAAGGACCTTTGCGTAGTGACTTGGACTCAGGAGGAAAAGTCGCCTTTCTACTGTATTGAGCCTTGGATGGGGCCACCCAATGCGCCGGAAACGAAGGTGGGATTGCACAGCGTCGCTCCCGGGCAGACGCAGAAGTTTTATGTTGAAATCCAGCTGAGTTAATCCCCTTTCCCGGGATCAATCAGTCGGTTTTCCCTGTCACTTTCGGTTCACCTCAACGTCTCATTTTCCATGTTCGATATCGGCGGCCCGGAGCTAATGCTCATCATGTTCATCTTTTTGCTCCTTTTTGGCGCAAACAAACTGCCCGAATTGGCGAAAGGGCTGGGTAAATCCATCAAGGAGTTCAAGAAAGCCGCGAGCGGCGTCGAAGCCGAGGTCCGCCGGGCGATGGAAGAAGAACCCACGCCTCCGCCGCCCAAAACCGCGGTCGCCATTCCTTCGCCAGCGCCAGTCGAGGCCGCCCCTGCCCCAGCGCCCGATAAACCAGCACTTCCGCCCGCTTCAGCCGATTAAAAAAGCCGCATCTCAAAAAGATGCGGCTTTTTGTTGTTCGATCAATCGAAGATCTTCCCGCGGTTAAAGCGCCAGAGCGCAATCGTCATGACTCCTGCCGCAATGGCCGCCAGGATGCCAAGCGTAGGCAGCAGTTCGACAAACGAGGCATTGGCCCACAGAACCTGTTCGAAGCCTTCAAGTGACCAGTAAACCAACGTCAGCTTACTCAGCTTTTGCATGAACGCCGGCATGATGCTGATCGGAAACCAGGCACCGCCGATCGCGCTCATCATCAGGATCGACATCGTTCCCAATCCGCGGGCTGCTTCCGGACTCGGGGAAATCGCCGCGAGAAGCATGGCAAAAGCGGTGCACGAAGCCGCGGCAAAAATGCTCACCACCACGAGAAGCGGAATGTGGTGCTCCACGTCGATTCCGTACATAAATCGGCCAGCGGCAAACAGGACGAGCAACTGCACGAGTCCGAGACACACACCGTAAAGAAACTTGCTCCAAAGGATGTGCGAACGGGTGGCCGGAGAAGACAGCAGTCGCTGAAACAATCCTTGTTCCTTTTCGTAGAATAAAGCGGAGGCCGACGCCGTGAGTGCGAACAGCAGAAATTGCATCGCCCAACCGCCAACACTGCGGGTGGCGATGGGAGATTTGATTTCTTTTCCAATCACCTGCTCGTTGTCGATCTGCACCACTCGACTAAGCAAATCGGTGCTTTTTGCATCAGTGGATCCTGTTCCCGATGCGTCATTGAGCGCACCGAGACCGAAATCACCGCTGCGAATTTTCACCAAAATCCTGTCGGCATCACCGCCAAAATTATTTGCGACGTTGGTCGCGATCGTACGGTTGAAATTATCGAGCTTTTCATCGCCGATAAACGCCTTGGCCCGCCGCTGCAACGATTGCCCAAGCAACTGGGGAATATTGGTGAAAATCGTTTTTTGGAGCATCCCATTCACCATCTGGGTTTCGATCTCGTTGCGCGGATTGGAGAGAATTTTCAGGTGCAACCCGATCCGGCTTTCACTCGTGAGATCTGCCGGAATCACCACGGCAAAACGGAACTTATTATCTCTCATCAACGGCTTCAAATCCGCTTCCATCAGTGGACGTTCGCTCTTGTCGCTGTTCACGTACCGCGTGACCACATCGAAGGTTTTTTCGGCCTTAAGCGCGTCGACCAAACGCTGGGCTGCGGGATCGTCGCTCGCATTTACGACTGCGAGCGGGATCCCCGCAGGCCCAGGGCTTTTGCCGGATGCACCAAAGATTTGCCCGAAGACATAAATGAGGGCCAATGGCACAATGAAGGTCAGCATGACCGCGGCTTTGTCACGCCGAATGCGGGCGAAGTCTTTACGGAGAAGGGTAAAAATGATGCTCATGGCGGTTATTCGCGGAGGTTGCGGCCGGTAAGATGAAGGAAAAGAGCTTCCAGCGTCGGACGCTGGCTGGTAAAAAGCCGCGGCGGCAGCGCCAGCGACTCAGTTAATCCAAAAAATTTCGAGAGCTTGTAGTCTGCCGCAGGGCGAAAACGGTGAATCTCATCGATGGTCGCGAGTTCACCGTTTTTCGCGAGTTGGCTGGCGAGCGCCGAAACTTCCGGAGTGGCGGCGAAACGGATTTCCTCCTCGAACGGAAGTCGCGTGAGCAATTCGTCGAGAGTGCCCAGCGTCAGGATTTTTCCGTGATCGATGATTCCGATCCGTGAACACAACCGCGTTGCCTCTTCCATGTAGTGCGTGGAGTAGATCACCGTCAGGCCTTCGCGGGCACGGGCCTCAAGGAAATCGAAGATCGCGTTCCGCGACTGCGGATCGACGCCCACCGTAGGCTCATCGCACAAGAGAAGTTTCGGACGATGCAAAAGCGCAGCGACCAGATTGAGCCGGCGCTGCATGCCGCCCGAAAACGTTTTGACCTGATCGTGCCGCCGGTCGGCCAGTTGCATCGCTTCGAGAGCCTCGTCAACGCGGGCACGAAGCAGTTTTCCACCAAGACCGTAAAGTTCACCGAACAGCCGGAGATTTTCCTCAGCACTCAATTCCACATAGAGCGCGATGGATTGAGGAACCAGTCCAAGCGATGATTTCGCCGCGGAGTCGTTGGCCAAAAAAGGCCGGCCATCGATGAGAATACCACCGGAATCCGGGGTGCGGAGACCAGCAGCGAGAGACATGAGCGTCGATTTGCCGGCACCATTGGGTCCCAACAGACCGAAAAATTCCCCGGTCCTGACCGTGAGCGAAATGCCATCGAGCGCCGTGAGGTTTCCGTAACGTTTGGTGATGCGATCAAGTGTGAGCATGGAATCGAGATTGCGAAAAAACTAAACGGTTGGTTCGACCCAGCGAGTCCAATGGCAACGCCAGAAGTCATGGTCATGCATGACGCCGGTTTTGCGTCGCCATTCAGGTTTTACAGGGGAAAATACTTCCCGCGATGCCTGACAACGATCCAGTGGATCCGATTGCGATTCCCATCACCGGTGAACTCGATCTCCACACGTTCCGTCCTGCCGAAATTACCCGGCTTCTGGAAGATTATTTCGAGGAATGCATGAAACGCGGTATCAGCCGGGTTCGCGTTATTCATGGGAAAGGAATCGGAACCCTCCGCGCCACGGTCCATGCCCATCTGCGACAGTCACCGAAAGTCAGCAGCTTCTCACAGGGGGACGAAACATCCGGCGGCTGGGGCGCAACGTGGGTTACACTCCGCGACGCTCTTTCCAATTAGTCATTCGCAACTTTTCCGCGGCCCCGGGGTATTGTAGTCACACCACCATTACTATGAATTCAATGCACGTAATTGACTACAAGATCCACGGCGACGACATGCAGTTCGTCGAGATTGAACTCGATCCCGGCGAAGCCACCGTGGCAGAAGCCGGCGGGATGATGTTCATGGATGACGGCATCGCCATGGAGACAATATTCGGCGATGGCTCCCAACAAAACACCGGCTTCATGGGCGCACTGCTGGGAGCGGGCAAGCGACTGCTGACCGGAGAGTCACTTTTCATGACCGTGTTTAAAAACCAGGGCAGCGGAAAGCGGCGCGTTGCATTCGGGGCACCCTATCCCGGCAAAATTCTCCCCATCCAGCTGAATGAAATTGGTGGTGAGTTGATTGCCCAAAAAGACTCTTTTCTCTGCGCGGCCAAAGGCGTGAGCATCAGTATCGCTTTCCAAAAGCGGCTGGGAGTCGGTCTTTTCGGCGGTGAGGGCTTCATCATGCAACGACTGCTCGGCGACGGACTCGCATTCGTCCATTCAGGTGGTACGCTTTACGAGCGTACTTTGTCCCCCGGCGAGATCCTCCGCGTGGATACAGGATGCATCGTCGCCTTCCAACCCGGTGTCGATTATGACATCCAGCTGGTAGGGGGAGTCAAAACCGCCTTGTTTGGCGGCGAGGGGCTCTTTTTTGCGACATTGCGTGGTCCCGGTAAAGTCTGGTTGCAATCACTCCCCTTTTCGCGCCTGGCCGGGCGCATTGTTGCTGCGGCACCTCAGACCGGGCGCGGCGGCCGGGAAGAAGGTTCGATCCTTGGCGGCTTGGGTCGCGTGCTGGACGGCGACAACAACTAGCGGTCAACCCGCAGCACGTGGAAGATAGCAAACCAGGGGGATAAACCGCTCATCTGGTCCCCGTGCCGCTTGTCCTCATGCCGGTTGAGCCCCCGTCGCACGGCTCAATAACTCGCACATGAGCACAACCCTCCTCTACGCCCTCATCTTGGCCATCGCGCAAATCGTCGTGACCTTGATTTCATATTTCCTTGGCTATCAAACCGACCACATGAGCACCGGGAGATGGTTTCAGTTCGTCCCGCTCGTCATTACGATTGTTATTCTCATACTCGGAATCAAAGCAGTCCGGGATGAGCAGCCGGGAAAAGGATTGAGCTATGGCAAAGGCGTGGGCACGGGAACTTTGATTACTCTGTTTTCCTGCATCATTGGTTCGATCTACGCCTATATTCATTTCACGTATGTAAATCCAAACTTCCCGGACTATCTCATCGAAGTTTCCCGGACGCAATGGGCGGCAAAAGGCATGACGGACATGCAAATGGAAAACGCCGAAAAAGGCGTGCGATGGTTTACCAAGCCCATCATTCAATCGATCTTTAGTTTCATTTTGGGCAACATCATCGGGGTGGTTCTTTCCCTGATTATTTCCGCGTTTCTCAAACGTGACCCAATCGAGAACGGACAGGTTTCCGCTTAAAAACGGAGGGGTGTCTGCGTGCACCTCCACCCCGCAACAATTACAGCCTACCGACGCGGCTTTTAAGGCACTGGCCGGCTAAAACGATTGCGATTCGGGATCCGGAAACCGCACATAAGCAGCATCGATATCCTGTTTGATTTTTGTCGCTCCCGCTTCTGGTGGGAATGGAATTACGTCCGGTTGGAAATCGTCACGCTCTTCAAACCTCACGGTATCTGTCTCGATTTTCTCCAAACGCTGGTTGACCTCCGCTGGCAGCCTGGCCCGGTCCTCCGGCGTATCCAACGGACCTGAGAACACGACATCCCCCTTGGGATTTTTCACGGTAACACTCCGCTTGCCGTTCTCCGCCTTAATCTCGATCGATCCGTCGTCATCAGAATAAAAGATATTGCTCTGGGGCAAGTCGACTACCGTGGCTCCCCTTCCCGCACGCCCTACGACATGAACTTTCGGGCCGGTGACGAAATTTCCCCGCTCCCGGGCGATCATTCGCATCACGTCCCGGGCTCGATCGGGGCCGACACCGGGCAAGGCGTGCAAGCGATCAATGTCCCGGGGGCCATCGCCCATGAAAAAAGCCATTTTGGGCACCTCATGAGCCACAAGCGTGACCTTCACGGACATCTCCTTGCCTCCGCGAATTAGCGTCAGCTTTACCTCGTCACCTACTTTTTTCGAACGAACCAGCACGCCGAGCTGAGGCATGTTGATCAACAACTGGTCGTCGAATTTGATCAGCACGTCGTCCTCCTTGAGTGAACCGGCGGCCGGGCTGTTTTCCAACACATGCGCCACCACCAACCCGGTATCACGGGAAAGTCCCAGCTGAGTACTGAGCGCCCTCCCCGCAGGCGCCGTCTCCACCCCAAGAAAAGTAACCTTCTCCTTTTCCGAGGCCTGGTCAAATGGCCTACCCGGCGATGGCACATCGCCATCGCCGCGATGCAACCGGGTTTCCTTTTCTGCGTGCAACGACGGCACCAACGCGATCAGCGCCAGCGCGAAAAAAAGATGGTTTCGTTGAATTTTCATAAGACGAGTTCGGATATTTTATCGATTCAGTTAAATTGAGCAGGTTGAACGCGAATTTCATCCCGAGGCACGCTCCAGGTAAGGGACGCATTGTTGTGCGGATTTTTCCAGGTGTAGGTATCCACATAACGATATCGAACACGCCGTTCAGGACCGTCCTGATTGGTCGCGACGGGGCCCTCGTCTTTCATCTCGTAAAGAACATTTGCCGCGGCGACAGGGCTGTAGGCATCCGTGGGCGTTGGCTCGTAAGGAGGCCGATGTTCCGCCGATACGCTTTTAACCACTGCAGGTCCTCGTTGCGGCAGCACAACCTTCGGGGCTTTTCCCGACTGATAAGCCACTCCCACGATGATCGCGACCAGCGCAGCAATCGCTCCAGTTACCCCTGCCCAAGTCCTCCAAATCAGCTGATTCGGCACAACCGTGCGATGCTTTTTCTCAAGCGCGCTTTCAGTAGCGGCAATAGAGGCGAAGTCCTCCGCGATCCGATCCGTCAGACGCCTGTCCACCGAGCGTAATTTCAACGCACCCAACTCACGCTCGAATTCTTTGAGTGATTCATCCATGGTGGATTGGTTTTAATTCCCGGCGAAGGACCGCCAGGGCATAACGATAGCGCGAGGCGGCAGTATTGGCGGGAATATCGAGCGTCTGTGCGATTTGCTCAAAAGTAAGTTCATTCCAGATTTTGAGAACCAGCACCTCGCGCTGCTCACGAGGCACGCGTTCCAAGGCCAGCTCGATCGCCTGCGATCGCTCCACGCCTTCGAGACTTGATGACTCAAACAGCGGGACATTTCCCTCGATATTGCTCCAGGATTTTTCTTCGCGGGCGGCGCGGCGAAGGTTGCCCCGGGCATGATCAAATGCCGCCCGACGAATCGACACGATAAGCAACGCCCGGGGATTGCCGGAAAGGTGGCGTTGATGCCGCCAATAACGCACGAAAGCCTCCTGCAGCACGTCTTCGGCGTCCGCCGCCGATTGAGTCCATTGCCGCGCACAAAGCAGAAGCCCGGGCCCATGGACTTCAAACCAGTCTCGCCAATTTTCGGATTCATCAAGCGGCTCCATTCGGTTGAACGTGGATTCTTTCCTACGAAGCGTCACCGGACGAAGATTTTGTCTAAATTTCCAGCGAATGCCGGAATTCGGACATTAAAAGGGGCCGGGTGTTCAAACCCGGCCCCTGTTACAGATGTACTAGCTTAAATTTCTCCCGGCCGCTTAACGGACCAGGTAGTTTTTGCTCCCCAACCGATAGTCAGCGTAGGCCAGCGCGCCTAGAATTGCGACGGCGACATATGCGCCACCGATGGCCATCATGGGGACCACATCGGCCGTCATCTTCGTCAGGCCGAACAGCGCGAGCGCGCCGACGACAACCGTGGTGAGGAGGACTTTGTTGTTTGTAGTATTCATTTTTTTATCAGGACCTCATTTGATCCTGTGCAGAGTATACGGTATGTCTTGCAATAGTCTAAATACTTAGTTTCTATTGAAACTATAGTTTTAGACTATGGAAATATACCAACTTCGTTACTTCTTGGCGGTAGCCGAGACAGGCAATTTTACCAAGGCCGCTCAGCGTTCTTTTGTGTCCCAACCTTCTTTGAGTCAGCAGATCCTAAACCTTGAGGAAGAGATCGGTCAGAAGCTTTTTCACCGTCTGGGGCGCAAGGCCGTGCTCACCGACGCAGGAAACACATTACTCGATGGGGCACATCGAATTATTGCGGAACTTGACCAGACATTGGGTGAATTAAAAAGTGATCCGTTGCTGGGCCCACGAGTAGCCGTGGGCGCCATTCCCACTGTCGCCCCCTTCTTTATCCCGGCGGTGCTGGCTCACTGTCGCGCCAACGGCATTCACATCAGTCTGCACACCGAAGAAAACTTCCGCCGGCCGCTTGTTGAGGCGTTGCTCGATGGCAAACTCGACTGGCAAGAGGATCGCGGCAACGGAATCTACGTGGCGTGCATTCATGACGGCAAAGTGCTCGTCGTCGATAATCGCGAGTTGCGATCTTTGAAGCTCTCCGACGGCAAGCCGGCTTGGGAAGACGCCGCGGCGCCGCTGCCTTCGGGAAGCATGCCCAGCGGCCGGGGATTCTTCGATGGCAAGCG
>JBEHXD010000219.1:0-8304 GCA_048498875.1 Verrucomicrobiota bacterium | reverse complement strand
TTCCTGGTCGAGCACGTCCGCCGCATACGCGAGGAGATGCTTGGATTTCAACGCTTCGACGAGCGCGGCCAGATCGACGAGTTCGCCGCGTCCGGTGTTGACGATGACCGCGCCCTTTTTGATGAGCGGAAAATTCTTCGCGTTGATCAGGCCCTTGGTGGCGGGAGTCAGCTTGGTGTGCAGGGAAATAAAATCCGCCTGACGGAGCACGTCGTCGAAATTTTCCACCCGCTTGATGTCGTACCACCGCGCGAAATCCTCGTCCCAGTAGTTGCCGTAGCCGATCACGTTCAGGCCAAAAGCGCGGGCGCGGATGGCGACTTCCTTGCCGATGCGGCCAAAGCCGACGATCGCGAGGGTTTTGCCGCAGACTTCATTGCCCGTGATGCGCGTCCAGCGGCCGGCGGCCACGTGATTGGCTTCGATGACGAGGTTTCTTACGGCGGCGAGCATCAAACAAAACGTGTGCTCGGCGACCGTTGTGTGATTGACGCCCGGGGTGAAAAGCACCGGCACCTTGAGATCGGTCGCGGCCTTGAGGTCGATTTTATCGAGACCGATGCCGTATTTGCTGATGACTTTCAGGCGCGGCAGCGATTTCGCGATTACCGCGCGAGTCATGGCGTCGTCGCCGCAGAGATAGGCGTCGAATTGTCCGGCGAGTTCGAGCATGCGGGCTTCGGAAAGCGGTCCGCGTTCGCGGACGATTTCGAATCCGGCTTTGGCCAGCATGTCATGATGAATGCCGGGAGTGTCTTGGAACGAGGTGGTGGTCAGAAGAACGCGCGTCATGGAGTGGTTAAAACAACAGTCCCGGGCGACACATTCAAAGCGAAACTTGACCAGACACTGTCATGTGGGATTGCGCTCCGTGCCAAGCTGGGTTTGTTAAATCTTTCGCTAATGAAATTAAATGCCCAAGCCACTGCTGCCCTGAAACGTCGACTGGGAAAAATCGTCGATTTGTCGCCCGACGGACGATGGGCGGCCTCGTTTGACAGCAGCAAAATTTCTTTTCTGCCCGAGGCGGTGATCACGCCAAAAATTGAAAAGGAAGTGGGAATCGCGCTGGAACTCGCGAACGAGCATCGCGTGCCGGTAACCGTGCGCGGGCGCGGCACGACGTTGACCGGAGCCGCTGCGCCCGTGCGTGGCGGCTGGGTGATCGACATGCGGCGGCTCAACCGCGTGCGCATCGATGCCGATGCGGGCATGGCGCACGTCGACGCGGGGGCGACGAACGCCGCGGTGCAGAATGCCGCGGTGGCGAAAGGCTGGTTTTATCCGCCCGATCCCTCGTCGAAGGAATTTTGCACGATTGGCGGCAACATCGCGTGCAACGCCGGCGGCATGCACGGTGGAAAATACGGCGTGACGCGTGACTTCGTGATCGCGCTGCGGGGATTTTTGCCGACGGGCGAATACGTGGAGTGGGGCACCGCGACGAAGAAGTTTTCCGCGGGATTCAATTTGCGCGATTTGTGGATCGGCAGCGAAGGCATGCTGGGAGTCGTTACCGGCGCCGTGTTGAAATTGATTCCCCAACCGGCGGCGCGCTGGACTTTGTTGACGGCGTTCACCGATGAAGTGACGGCGCTGAAAGCGGCGCGGGTTTTATTCCGCGCGCGGGTGCAGCCGGCGATTTGTGAGTTTCTCGATCGCGAGAGCGTGCTGTGCGCAGAGCGGGCCACGGGGAAAACCGTGTTTCCCGGGCAGGATGGCCGTCCGGTGATCCTGCTTGAATTCGCCGGCAGCGTGAGCGAGCTCGGCGATCTCAAGCCCGTGGTGCTGGCATGGGCGAAGGCGGAGTCGGTCGCATTTAAGGAAGCGCACAGCCGCGAGGAGGTGGAGGAATTGTGGGCGGTCCGGCGCAAGTGCTCGGGCGCGATGTTCGAACTTGGCAATTCCAAATTGAACGAGGACATCGTGGTGCCGATGCGCAGCTACGAAAAATTTGCGCGGTTTATCGCGCGGTTGAAGCGTTCCTCGAAACTGCCGATTCCGACCTTCGGACACCTGGCGGATGGAAATCTGCACGTGAACATCATGTACCATCGCGAGAGCGAAGCCGAGACTCACGCTGCGGAAGCGGCGGTGCAGACCCTGATGGAAACCGTGGTGGCGCTGGGCGGTGCCATTTCGGGCGAGCACGGCATCGGTCTGGCGAAGACGCCCTTCCTGCGCATTCAGCACCGCGCCGCGCAGGTGAAGGCGATGCAGGCGGTGAAAAAGGCGCTCGATCCCCGCGGAATTTTAAATCCCGGAAAAATGTTTGAGATCGTGCGAATCTGGAAATTCCAGAAGATGGCGATCAAACTTCCCTGGGATCACAAATGACGGACACGATTTGAATTTAACGCCCTTAATTGGTTTTTCATGACCGCGTCCTTTAAGATTCGTCCCTTTGCCAGCGCTGATGAGGCGGGGGTAATCGCGCTTTGGCGCGAGTGCGGTTTGGTTCGCCCGCAGAATGATCCGGCCAAAGCCATCGCGCGAAAACTGAAGGTCAATCCCGAGTTATTCCTCGTGGCTTTGGGGACTGACGGAAGCATCGCCGGTAGCGTGATGATTGGTTACGAAGGTCGTCGCGGTTGGATCAATTATCTTGGCGTTGCTCCTGCGGCGCGTCGGCGCGGTCTTGGTCAGGCTCTCATGGCTGAAGCAGAAAAAAGACTTCGGGCGATTGGGTGTCCAAAGATCAATCTTCAGGTGCGTCCCGACAACGCCGGGGTGATCAAATTCTATGAGCAGTTGGGATACAGCGTCGAAGGTGTGATCAGCATGGGCCGCCGCCTTGAAGAGGATTAGTCAGGCGGCTTCGGCGGCCTCGGGCGTGGCCGGCCGGTTGCTGACATTATTTCCATCATTGGGTCGCAGTCGCCAGAAAATCAGGGACGAGAGAATGGTGACAGTGCCGAGGGTGAGATAGGCGTGATGCAGCCCGTCGATGAACTTCGAGATTTCCGTGGGCGGCGGCCGGCCAATGAACCAGGCGGCAACGAGCGACGCAAACGCCACTCCGAAACTCAACGCCATCATCTGCGCGGTGCTGGCGATGCTGTTGGCCATGCTCGCATCGCGATCGTTGATATCGGCATAAACCAGCGAATTCATGCTGGTGAACTGGAGCGCCGAGAAAAATCCCTGCGTGAAACTCAGCGCGAGAATGCACCAAACCGGCGTGTGGGGTCCGATGAGCGAGAAAATCATGATCGTCGCGCCAAAACACACCGTGTTCATGACCAGCACCTGGCGATGGCCAAAGCGGGCGAGGATGGATTTGCTCATCATCTTCATGGTGATGGCGGCGATCGCCTGCGGCATGGTGAGCAATCCCGCCTTCCACGCCGGAAATCCGAGGCCTACCTGATAGAGTAGCGGCAGTAGAAACGGCATGCCGCCGATTCCCAGTCGGGTGATGATCCCACCGATCACGGCGACGTTGAAGGTGCGGGTGTCAAACAGGGTGAGCCGCATCACCGGATTCGGGACGCGATGACCATGCCAATAATACAAGCCCAACAATGCCAGCGCGACGGCCAGCAGTCCGACAATTGGCCCGGCGGGCAGGCGGTGTTCACCAAAAATTTCCAGCACATAGGAAAGCAGTCCAATGCCGCTGCCGAACAGCACAAACCCGATCCGGTCCAGCGGCGCCACGGCGGCATCGCGGTAGTCAGGCATGTGTTGCTTGATCAACCAAAGACCGAGCAGTCCGATGGGCAGGTTGACGTAAAATATGGTGCGCCAGGGAAGCCAGTGAACGATGAGGCCGCCAGTAACCGGGCCCAGTAGCGGACCGATGAGCGCGGGGATAACTACGAAATTCATCGCGGCCAGCATCTCAGATTTTGGGAAAGTCCGCACTAACGCGAGGCGACCGACGGGTGTCATCATGGCGCCGCCGATGCCCTGGATTACCCGGGAAACCACGAGCATCGGGGTGTTTTGGGACAAGCCACAGCAAAGCGAGCCCAAGGTGAACAGGCTGACCGCCCAGGTGAAGACTTTCTTGGTCCCAAACCGATCCGCCATCCAACCGCTGATCGGGATGAAAACCGCCAGACACAGGGTATAACTGGTAAGGACGGCTTTCAGGCTCAGCGGAGTGACATGAAGGCTCTCTGCCATCGTCGGGACCGCGGTATTGACGATCGTCGCGTCGAGATTCTCCATGAACAGGGCAACCGCCACCAGCCACGGCATGAACCGTTTGGTTTGGCTGGCGGAGGTTGAAGACATGCCAAGAACGGGTAGTGCGGAAGCGGTTTGGTGCAAGCGCCCGGGGTGATTTCAGGCGATTCGTTAGCGACTCTTCAAAATTCGTTTTTTTGTGAATAGTTCTGTGAATAGTTTCGGTGCTTTTTTCCGTTGCGGAGCGGAGAAGCGCTCCCTCTAGTCTCGTTTTTTACGTTCAATGTATCTCAAGGCGCTCAAACTCCACGGCTTTAAAAGTTTCGCAGACAACACCACCCTTAGTTTCCAGCCTGGCGTCACCGCCATCGTTGGGCCCAATGGATGCGGCAAAAGCAACATCGCGGATGCGATCCGCTGGGTGCTGGGTGAGCAGAGCGCCAAGGCGCTTCGCGGCGGCAAGATGCAGGACGTCATTTTCGAAGGCGCCGACACGCGCAAGGCCGCGCAATTTTCCGAGGTGGCGCTGCTGTTGACCGATTGCGAAAAGCAGCTCGGGAGCGAATTTCACGAGATCGAGATCATGCGCCGGGTGGCGCGCGACGGGGCGGGTGAGTACTACTTCAACGGCCAGCCCTGCCGGTTGAAGGACATCCACAAGCTTTTCATGGATACCGGCGTCGGCCGGACCAGCTACTCGATCATGGCGCAGGGTCAGATCGACCAGATTTTGTCGTCGAAACCCGAGGAACGCCGCGTGGTGTTTGAGGAAGCGGCGGGCATCACCAAGTACAAGAGCCAGCGCCGCGAGGCGATGAGCAAGCTCGCCTTGACCGAGCAAAACTTGGCGCGCGTGTCGGACGTGATCAGCGAAGTCAGCCGCCAGATCGGAACGTTGAAACGGCAGGCGGCGAAGGCCATGCGGTTCAAACGGCTCAGCTTCCGCCTGCGCCAGCTGGCGCTCGCCCACAGTGGATTCCAGCACCGCCAGCAAAGCACGATTCTCACGGATCTCGACGGGCGGGTTTCGGCGTTGCGCACCGCGGCGGAGTCGCGCCGGACCTTGCTCGACGAACGCAACAGTTCGCTTGAGGGCAACAAAGCCGCGCGCAGCTCGCTCAACCAGCGCGTGCAGGATGCGCAGCAGGCAGTGTTCGATCTTCGCTCGGAAAAGGAACAGGCGGAAAACCAGGCGAGTCTCGCCCAGGTCAAACGGTCGGGTCTCGAGGAACGCATCACCTCGAGCACGGAGGATCTCGCCGAGTTGGAAATGCAGTTGAAGGAACTGGCCTCGCAGGTCGACACCGGCGCGCAGGATAAGCAGATGCAATTGACCATGCTCGGGAGTTCGGACGCGGTTTTCCAGGATCGCAATCGCGAGCTGGCGATCGTGGAAGGCGAACTCACCAAGGCGGAGCAGCAGCTCAATCAGGACAAATTTCACCTGCTGCAATTGGAGAGCGCGGTCGCGCGCCATCGCACGGAATGCTCCGGACTCGATGTCGATGCCCGCACGAGCCAGCACAAGTACGACCAGCTTTCCACCGAACTCGACCAGTTGCGCGCCGCCGTCGAAGCGGCGTTGCAGGCATTGACGGAGGTGCGCTCACGCGTCGAGGAAGCGCGGGCGGAACAGAGCCGCGCCAATAGCGAGGCGCACGCGGCGCAGGCGGCGTTGCAGGCGGCCACGCAGGCGTTTCGTGAAGCCCAGCGGAAATTGCAGGAGATCGACCGGAATCTTGCGCAGAAAACGGCGCGGCTGAAGCTGCTGCAGCAATTGCAGGAAAAGTGGGAGGGTTTCGGCGAGGGTGCGAAAGCCCTGCTGCAAGGCCGTCTTGCTTCTGTGGTCGGCGAACAGAAGTTTACGCCAATCACGCAGGGGCTCGAAGTGAAGCCCGAGTATGCCAAGGCGCTCGAGGCGTTGCTCGGTTCTTCGGTCGAGGCGATCACGGTGTCCGATCTCGCAACGGCCCAAAAAATCCTCGCCCAGCTCGAAGGCGAAAAAATCGGCAGCGTTTGCCTGCAGGTCGGCGATTTTGGCGGTGCGCCGGTTGAAACTGCGCTGCCGACGGGCGTTCGTCCGGCGAGCGAAGCGGTCTCGAATCTCGATCCGACGCATCCCGCAGCGGTGGTGCTGTCGGCGTGTTATCTTGCCGACGATCTCGCGGCTTTTCTGGAATTCTGGAAAGCCAACCCGGCGTTTAGTTTCCTCATGGTGGCGACGCCCAAGGGCGATCTGGTGGACCGGCGCGGCTTGATTTCCGGTGGTTATCACAAGAAGCCGGCGAACAGCATCGTGCAGCGTGAAGTCGATCTGCGCGAGACGGGCAAGGCGGTGGTGACCGAGCAGAAGGCCCACGACGACCAGCGGGCGTTGATTGATCAGCTGAATGCGACATTGAATGAAGCCGAGGCGACGCTGGAGCAACGCCGCAAGGATGTGCTCGCCGCTTCCGAAAATGCCGCGGTGATCTTTACCGAGGAAAAGAACGCGCAGCGTTCCCACGACGACGCCGGTCACCGGTTGTCGCGCATGGAAAATGAACTGACCGGACTGAAACGCGACCACGACGAGGCCCTCGCGCGTCTGACCAAGGCGCAGGGATTTCTCACGGAAGCCGAAGCCGGAGTTACCGCGCAGAAGGAAAAGATCGCGGCCATCGAGGCATCGATCGCGGAAAAACGCGCCATGCGTGACGAGAAGAAGGAAATTCTCGCGCAGGCCCGTCTTGAGCTGGCCGAACGCCGGCAGAAGGTCGAGGTGCTCGATCGCGGTCTCAATGAAATGAGCCGCCGCCGGGCGCAGCTCGACGAATTGCTGGTGCAGCGGCAGATCGAACTCGAAACATGGTCCGATCAGGTCGCGCAACTCGAACAGGAAGCCGCGAATCAGCGGCGCCGGGCGGAAGAGGTGCTCACGACGCTCGCGATTTCCCAGCAGAATGTGGAAACGGCCCGCCGTGAATTGCAGGCGGTAGAGCAGGAAATCGCCGCGGTTGAGGTCGGTTTGCAATCGATTCGTTCGGAATCGGACGCCGCCCAATCCGAGCTTTCCAAGCATGAGGTCAAGGTGGCCGAGACCCGGGCGCGGGTGGAATTTTTGGTGGAGGAAGTGACCCGTGAATTCCAGGTCGAGATTGGCACCCTGGATTGGAAACAACTGCTCTGGCGCTCGGAAGACGAGCCGGAAGGCATGAAAGCCCTCGACCTCGATGAAGAGGACGAAACCGCCGGCAATCCGGGAGACGCCGCGCCGGCAGTAGTTGCCGCGACGCCGGCGGCGGCACCCAAGCGCCGCAGGAAAGAGAAGGGGAATCGCGGCGAAGCCACCGAGGCGGACCTGGCGGAACTCGATTCGACCAATTGGGACGAGATCAAGGCCGAGGTCGACGCGCTGCGCCAGCGCATCGGTTCGATGGGCGCGGTGAATCTCGTGGCCATCGAGGAATACTCCGAACTGAAACAGCGTTACGAATTCCTGAAGACCCAGTGCGACGACCTGACGGCGGCGAAGGCTGCCTTGCTCAAGGCGATCGACGACATCAATCACACCTCGCTCGAGCAGTTCAAGGTCACCTTCGAGCAGATCCGGAAGAATTTTGCCTACACCTTCCAGATTCTCTTCGGCGGCGGCCGGGCAGAAATCGAACTGGTGACTGCCGAGGATCCGCTGGAGAGCGGCATTGAAATCGTCGCGCAGCCTCCGGGCACCAAGTTGAAGGGCATCACGCTGCTGTCCGGCGGACAGAAAACCCTCACGGCGGTGGCGCTGCTCTTTGCGCTCTACATGGTAAAGCCGTCGCCCTTCTGTTTGCTCGACGAGTTGGACGCGCCGCTCGACGAATCGAACATTCACCGCTTCACCAACCTGCTGAAGCAATTCGTGAAGGAGTCGCAGTTCATCATCATCACGCACAACAAGAGCACCGTGGCTGCGGCCGACGCGCTTTATGGCGTGACCATGCAGGAACGCGGTGTCTCGAAGACGGTGTCGATGCGCTTCAACAAGGAGCGCGGCGAAGCCGAGGTCGTGCCGACGACCATCGCGGATTCCGTGCGCAGCGCCGCTCCGGTGGCACCGGCGGCTTCCTGAGGTAGGGCGGGACCGCCGGGCCCGCCGCGATTTAGTCGCCGCGACCGTCTTTCCGGACGGACCGCTGGGCCGTCCGG
>JBEHXD010000218.1:0-8305 GCA_048498875.1 Verrucomicrobiota bacterium | reverse complement strand
AATCCCGATGACGTCGTTGCCGTGGAGCGGCATTTGGCGATCGCTTTTCCATCGGAGCTTTCGGATCGGGACCGTGAAAGAGGTTTGAGCGTCGATCGAGGACGCGGCGCTCCAGGACGGCAGTTGCGAGCTTCATGCGTGACTCGAGCCAACGAGCGTAGCCTTCTGGATTGCTGATGGGCCAATCTGCGGAGATCACTCCAAACTGCGGATGCGTGCGATCAGTGATAGCGACGCTGAAGTCTGATACGAGACGTGCGAGCGCCTCGTTGGACCCGAACTTCATCATCGCTTCCTTGATCATCAGCCTCCGTGCGGTCGACTCGGGCAAACACGGCACGACATCCATGTGGAAGCGGAGCTGGTCCTTGTAGTGCAAGCGCCAGCAACGATTCTTTTCCTCCTTCAGGTTCTCGATCCGACGTGCGACGCGATACTTCTCCAGATCGAGACCAAGCAAGTGCTTCAGGTCGCGCTGCGAATGCTGCTGTGGCGAGTATCCGCGCTTCAGCTCGCAGGAGAGATCGAGGTCGTATTCCTCATCGGCGCTGAGGGGACGGATTACCGTGCCCAGGCGAAACGACCCCTGCGCAAAAATGTGCGGATCGTAGTTATGGGAATACGATCCGGGTTCGGTCAGAAACGCTCCAAGATCCCTGTAGCGGTTTTCAGCGGATTCGTAGGCAGCGTCGGGAATCTCAATCGTTTCGGCGATCGAGGTGAGGATTTCGTTCTTGGCGGTGCTCATAGTGCGGCGTCGATGGTGATGGCTTGGTGGAAGGCGTTCAGCTTCGCGTTTTGATCGTAGATTACCCACGGCATGTCGGCTTTCGGCATGCGAACGCGTCCCAGTTCGACCGCGCAGGCGACCGGCATCGCGGGGAAGATGTGAAGGGGCGTTGTGTTCCCGTGCGCCGCGTTGATTGCCACCATCGTCTTGCGCACGGCCGCACGGAATTTGCTCAACTGAACGCGAGACCGCAGAAAGTCGTTGTGCGGCTCTGCGATCGTCAGCTCCCACAACGCAACCTTGTCCCGAAGCACGGCCGTAACGCGTTCAGCCCCGATACGGGCACTGAGCGAGAAAACGAGTGCCGGCACGCCTGACTTGTCGGCCGGCTGGTTCAACAAGAATTCGAACTCATCCAGACAATCGTCCTCCCACCGCCAGGTGACCGGTTCGCGACGTAGTTGATAGACGTCCGCGGGAGTTTTGTCCGTCAACAGGCTTCCCAGCAGCGTCAAGAGTGGCATGTTCGCGAGCCCGAAAATCGAAACATGGTTCACTGGCGAGTCGGCGAGCATCGGCTGCACGTTGCGACGAAAGCTCGCCCGAAGGTGACGCGACTCCGTCTCCCAGAAATGCCCATCCACGTCCTCGTGTTCGCATTTCATCGCGAGGCAAAATGGTGCGTCGGTCGCGGGAAAAGCGTTCGGGAACATTGCATCCATGGCTGTCCCGGGATGTAGCCGCGATTCCTGTTCTCCGATCCGGGAGCCATACAAGATTACATGCGACTTCCGCGTGGGAGCGATTCCAGTCACACGAGCGATCCGCGACTCGTGCTCCCTCTTCCAACGCTGGAGCAATTCCGCCGAGTAGCGTGCCCCCGTCTTATCCTGATCAATCAGCGAGTGGCAGTGCTGACAAACGAGCATGAGATTCGACGTTTCGTTCAGGAGCGCTGGATCGCTCGCCAGGGGGCCGCGCCCGCGCGGCCCATCCACCGAGAACGAGTAAATGTGTGCCTTCTCGGCGAGATTAACCCGCTCCTGGGTTACAGAGGACAGATACAGCAATCGGTTGCAGTCGGGGAATTCGCACCTCGCGGCGGCACGTCCCCAAAGCTCGCGTTCCACGGCCGGCTTCACGTAACGCGTAACGTCTGCAATCGTGCACTGGGGAATTTCGGACTTGGATTTCCGCTTCCGCGGGGAGCCATTTCCTGAGCTGAGTTGGACCATGCTCACACGATACCAGCACCAACGCATCCTTACTCGCCTCAACGGCATAACCCTTCTAACGTGCGCGTGAGATGGCTTTCCCCCGCCTATTCAAACAGAAGGTCCCGACACTGGAGCAGATGGACGGACTGATTCGCTTCGTCGACGAAGGTTCGCTCGCTAATGCCTTCGGCAAAGGCAAAGGCGATCAAGGCAAGGGCACCCAAAAGCTTGGGCGAATTGATCGCTGCTTTGGAATTAGGACCCGAATGTCGTCCGGGGGCGGCAAGGTCCCGACGCCCGAAGCGGAAGAGCTTGCCGGCATTTGCCGCGCGTTTTTTCAGAAGCTTGAAGACTTTAAATCCCGGAGCGAGCGCGCCCCTAACAGTTTTGTCGTGGGAGCGGGCGACACACTGACGTTTTACCTTTTAATCCCCGCACTGAAACGCGCCGAGGCTTGGCGCACGACTGCCCAACTTCACCTACACAATCTGCGCAGTTCAGAAATTGTGTCTGGGCTGACCAGCGGAGCGTTGGACGTCGGACTGGTGCGCCTGAGCGCGGTCGAAAAGTTGGTGCGCCAAAAGCGATTGAAGGCCGAGAGGCTTTGCCGGTTGGAATACGTGTTTTGCGTCCACCGCGGCGCGCTGAACGGTTTTGGCGGCTCAGAATCCGACGAAGCAGACTTGATCAAGTGGTGTATGAAGACCCGGCCACTCGCAGCCTACTACGGGGAGACGAGCACATTTTCGGAGGCCCTGGGGAAGATCGGCGTCGATCTCCCCATTCAGCTCTGCTGCGAATCCTTCCCGCAAGTTCGCGAAGCTGTGACCGGAGCCGGTTATTGCGGAATCATTCCAGCCCTCGCCGCACGCGAGCTTCCTGCGAAGGATTTCATCACTTTTGGCACCAAGACCCTCGCGAAAACCAGCCGCGATGTCGCACTTGTCTGGAGTGCGGCGCTGACCGAGCGCCGGAAGGGCGGGGACGATGCCCTCGGAGTCCTCAGGACTGCCCTGAAGGCGACGATCAACAGTCCTGCGGCTACAGCTTGACGTAGTTCACTTCGGCGCCGCGCGTCAGCCTCGCCTCTTGAATCGCTTGCTCGAGGGAGAATGGCCCGGAATCGAAGCGCTGGAAAATATCGAGACCGCGATCGATCGTGATCTTCCACCCGTGGTCCGTCGTAATGCTCCGCGCGTGGAAATTCGGATTGTGGTCGAACTCCCACGTGAAGGCTACACGAGAGCCCGTGAACGACTGCACGAGATGATTCAGGAATTCTTCCTGCTTCACGCAAGTATCCATATCGGACTGCGTGATGAGCTTCACCTCGGCTTCATCCCCTTCGGGCACCAACGAGTGCACGAGTTCGAGCAATTCCATGAAATTCCGCACTTGGAAAAACGCCCTGACGTAAGGGTCACGCACGGTGATCTTCCGCGCTCCGCGCAGGTGATCCCCGAAGATGCGGCGATAGCTCCAGCCCTTGCTGTTTTCTGGAATTACAAGATGGCCAGGTTGCGAAGCGGTAGCGGCAGGGACCGTGGAGGCACCGACAGTCTCCCGCTTGCCAGAATCGGGCACCGAAACAGGCTGCTTCTGGGCTCCGTCATCGACAGGAAGATCATCGGCCGCCTGCTCCGCAGCCGGTCGATGCACGCCGGCGAAAGCTGGATACTGGATTTCCTCTGGAGTGAGCACCGTCTTGCTCGTGCCCGCGGCCTTCCGCCGATAGGTGAAGTCGTGCGCCTTGAACGTGTCGTCGATCCTGAGAATGTGCTCTCGCACCCGACGCCGGCACTCCATCGCAAACGCGAGAAGTTCTTCGACTTCATCCGGAGTCGCTCCGCCCTGCGGATACAGTATCTTCATCAGGCCAGAAAAAGTTTTCTCCAGGCCCGTTTGGTCCCGCGTCGAGATTTCGGACGTAATTTCGAACTGATCCTTGTAAGCGCTGGTGAAATCTTCGCTCCGCTGGTGCTTCAGGATCTCGGCAAAGTAGTCGACGATGAACCCGTAGCCGCTCGTGAAAAGATCATTGCGGATCGGCGCCACTTCCCAGCCCGGGCTGAAGGCATGGATGCGGTCGAGAAACGCCGAATCGATATACTTGTCCGGCAGTTGCTCAAAGAAGTGCGAATGCTTCAGCATGTAAGCCACCGATTTCTTGGTGTTTCCCATGAACACCATCGATGCCTCGGCCGTGAGCTGCTCGATCCCGCGGGAGAACGAGCGGTTGGCCATGTAGTTTTTCATGATGTCGACGAGCGCCTTGTCGACCTTCTTGTCCTTTCCCGCGAATTCGTCGAAACACACGCAGTCCCAGAACCCAACCAATCCGATTTTCCCGGATGCGTTGCTGACAAAAAGCTTCGGTGCCGTGACCTCCGAGCCCGAGATCAACATGCCGTGAGGAGAAAACTCGGCGTAAACGTGCGACTTGCCCGTGCCCTTGGGACCAAGCTCCAGCAAATTGTAGTTACGCTCGCAGAAGGGAACGAAGCGCAACAACTGCAGGAGCTTCGCGCGCCGGGTGAGCATCTCGGGGTTGAAACCGAGACTCTGCACTAACGTGTCGATCCACTCTTCAGTCGAAAATTTGGCCCGAGCTTTGAGGTATTCCTCGTAGTCGACCTTTGAGACTTGGATCGGCTTGAGCGTATCGATGTGCCAAGGGCTGTTCTTTGCATCCTCACTTACCTCATAGGTGATTTCCGTGATGCACCAAATTCCACCCACCAGGAGCTTCGGGTGCCTCCGAACAAAATCGTCCGGCGTCGGAACCTTGCGCAGACCGAGATTGGTGAACTCCGCCTCGTAGAAGCCACCCTTGTCGTTCAACTCGACCGTCACCTTGTCGATTACCTTGTGTCGGCTGCGCTCCTTGATGATGGATTTCGTCAGCTCAGCCTCGTTCCGATGCACATAGTGCTTCGCCAGGATTCGCTTCACCGCCTCCAGGCCAGTCCGAATGGTGGCCTCGTCATCGGTGGCGCAGTGTTGCCCAAGGAGGTATTCGAGAACGTAAGTCGGAACTACAGCGTTCTGCTTGAGTCCCTTTGTGATGTCCTTGCGGACGACGAGACCCGGAAATGCATCGACGATCTTTCGGTCCAGAGGCCCGAGGTTGATCGGTGGAGGCGGCGGAGTGTCCTCTGGCCGATCGGACTCAGGAGTGGCCGGCGGTGGCGTTGACTCAGAGTTCATCGAAATCCGTGGCGAAAGGTTTCTGCAATTTAAGACGATGGGTCTTGTAAGGCACGGCATGCTGCCCGCCCGCGGTGATCTCCTCCATCCGAATTTCGACCTCTTTTCCGTTATGCGGGTCGGCCGCACGCGACAGCGCCACATCGACCGCGGTTTCCCTCTGCCGAGCGTCCTGCTCGGAGGAATTGAAGATTAGCGTCTTTTGCTCCGAAATCAGCACCCCATCCGGGCCGTAAATCCCCAGTCGTAACGTGCGGGGAAGCACTTTGGCCGCTGTTGGGCGATCCTGATAGAGGGTCAGCGAGACGCGCCCCGTAGTGATTTTCGTCGGCGCCCGCAGGAGATCGATTTCGATCTTCTCGGTGTCATCCGTGCGAGTCTTGTGCACACGCAACACGGGCACGACGACCTCTTGCATGCTAAGCCCACCGTGAACGAAACGCTTGCCCGAACCCTTCAAAGGAAACCGCCCCAGTCCTAACGGAAACGCGGCAACCCAATCGCCTGGCATGCCGAGGGCCGCGGAGGTGAAGACTTTGACGCTGGGCGTGGCAGCGACTTCGCGGCCGATCGCGAATCGGCGATGCGCGAAAAGCCACTCGGTCGCGCGCGGAAGGGGAAGGTCATCCTCGTCAGCCAGCTCGCTCTGTTGGAAAAGAAAGCCGTGGTCGGCCGTGAGGATCACCTGACCGCCATTCGCGTTGGCGATTTTCTTCAGGAGCTTGAGGAGATTTTCCAACGCGTCTTCAACCGCAGCGGTCGTCTGCGCTTCGCTGACGAGCTTGTCCCCGGTGTCATCGATGATGTTTTGGTAGAGATAAACCACGCTGTGATCCCGAATGAGCGCGCGCGCTTCGGTTCCCGTGTTCATCTCCATAAACGCTTCGGCTTGGAGGGCCGTCGCGCGACTTCCCAGGGTGGCCACAAGGATTTCGCGTCGCCGGTCGACGCCGGCCGATTCGCGCCCGTCGATTGTGACCGTGCGCTTCGAAGGATCGATCGTCCGAGTCTCTCCAGGGAGCAAGGCCGCCATCCCGAGTTGAGTGTAGCTGGGAAGCGCGGCAACCATCGGCTCCAATTCCGCCTTCCATCGATTCTCGGAAAGGAGGCGTTCCATCAATTCCACCGCAATCTCGTAGCGGAGAGCATCCGAAATAACGACGCACACCTTCTGTTCCTTTTCGACGAACGGACGCACGTAACGCTCAAAAAATGCTGTGTGCTTCGCGACGCTCAGCTCTCCCGGCCACGTCTCCATTTTTCGGACTTGGTCGCCCCATCGGTCGGCGAGCGGCAACAAGAAGTTTGCGACATAACTCTTCTCCACTCGGTCCGTGATTCGCGCGAGTAGCCCGACCTGCCCGTAGCTGCGTGCGTGGAGGTGGAACTTACGATAAGCCGTGTCGACACGATACCAGGAGGTCGCATACCGCTGCACGGCGGCGTCGAGGGTCTCCACCTGAACCTCCACTGCGGCGACGAGGTCCCTCAGCGTGACCGCCTGCTCGAGGGCGCAGTAGCCATGCCGATGGTCACCATACCAAAATGAACTCCGGCGTTGTTGAATTCGGGCGAGCAGCTCCGTCGCAGGCAGGGAATCGTTTTCGAACGCCTGACAGAGCCGATGCAGCCAAAACCGTTCAATAAGCGGGAACGCATCGCAGCCGCCGAGGACGGCGGCATCGCGCACTTCGTCGAGCTGATGCGCCACATTCAGCTCGCGTTCCATCATCTCAGCCCAGCGCCTGAACGCTGGGCTGAAAGCCTGGCTGTCCTTCCAATGCTGGAGGAACACCTGAGCGTGCGCGCTCAATTTGATCCCTTGATCGAGCGGATTGGCTGCGCGGAAAAGAGTCCGAGCGAAGTCCTTCAAGTTAGGCGTTTCGCTGACGTAGTTGAACGACAGCCCCACGGCGTTCCACAATGCGTCCACCAAGCCCAAAGCACCGAATGTGGTCTGGACAGGATCCAGGAAGTCGCCGTCGCCGCCGTCTTTGGTTCGCGACAAAAATGCGAGCAGGATAGCATCGAGATTGGCGGTCGTGGCGCCCGCCGCTACCGCCATCAATTTCAGGCGAAGCGAAGATGGGTCCTCCGCTGGACCTAGCAATCCCCGCAAGGCTTCCACGCGCTTGACGGAGTCGAAGAAAGCCACGTGTGCCTCCACCACTGGACGCAACTCGAACGGCAATCCGACATCCTGTAGGGCCAAGGAAGCACGGTCCGCCTTGTATTCGTAGCCCTGCAACAGAAAATCCAACAACCAATTGTCTGCATCAGCGGGCCGCGCGCTCGGCAGATACACCAGGAAGCGCGCGTCGGGCGCGCGGTGGATCGTTACCTTGGTGCCGAACTCCGTCCCTTCAACCGTCAGCTTCCGCACACCGTCATCGGCAAATGTCTCAAACGCCTTCGTCCATTCACGTGCTGGGTCATACCAGAATACGACCCGGTTTCGAAAGAACACCTGCCGAAGGCTGTCGTGAATGCGCTTCATCTCCGGTCAGCCTAGGAGTTCCATCAACTTTCTCGCGAGATACTCTTTCCGCCGCCTAGCAAACGGTGCGAACTCTTTGAGTTCCAGGCTTGCTGATGGGGGGATATGGGAGCGGGTCAAAACTGCGCCGCGGTCTCGGGTCATCGATTCAAAATCCACCCAAGACGCGAGCGATCTGTCTTGTTTGGACTTATTCTCGTTAGCGTCGAGCATCTGCAGGTTGACGATGCTGTTGTTCCACTCCGGAGAGAGGAAGATCGTCTTGTCATCTCCGGTGATGCCGAGGTCCTCCGCGTTCTCGGCGTGGAACTCAGTGATGGGGTGGAGATGGTCCTTGTGGAAATCGTTATTTTGGTAATCGAGCTGGGGATGAAGCAGGGCCAAAATGCTGAACGCGTAACGATCATCCTTCTGCGTAACCAATAGCTCTTCGATGAACTCGGGACCAACGCTGAGGTCGCGCTTGATCTGCTGATTGATGGCGGCGGCCGGAAACGCGGTCATGTTGGCCGGGATCTTGGGTCCAACCGTGATATCTTCGGTGAAGGCCCGGCGCATTTGTGCGAGGGTGCCGTCAGCGCCACCGGTGCCGAGCACTCGTTTCAGCATCAGGACATGCAGCCACTTCCTGATCGCGTCACGGTCGGAACGGTA
>JBEHXD010000217.1:0-8311 GCA_048498875.1 Verrucomicrobiota bacterium | reverse complement strand
GATTTCATTCTGTCTCAAACTCCCCTGCAACCCTCATGAAGACGCGCAGCGTCGTGAGAAGAGGATATGGACAAAGCCGCAGGCTTTGGGGCTCAGCCCTGAGCAAAGCGAATCAATCCCTCCCTCTCCGCCATCCTGCGCTCCTGCGGAGCTTCGGAGGGCACGGTCAGTTCCCAAGGTGGATAGACCGCGCGATGGTCTCCGAAGGTTCGTGCGAAGGATGCCCCCGCAAGTAAAATGGATCCGTGAGCTGAAACCTCGCCTCGGAGACTGAGAAACCCGAATATCGGAAAATTCGGCATTCGATTCAAAATAAGCGCTCGATTCCCGGGGCTTTACCGGATGAGTTTGCCGTAACACCCCTCACTCTTGTGAAAGAAGAAAACGCCAAGGCCTCCCCCGACACTCCTGCTCTCACGCCCGCCGGGGACCGCGTCAGCATCCGCACGAAAATTGCCTATGGCCTGGGCTGCTCCGTCGACATGTGGGGCCACTGGCTCTATCCCAACCTCGCGTATCCGGTCTTCCAAGTCTTCTCGGCGTATCACCCCGGTTGGTGGGAACGGCATTGATGTTGATCCGCATCGTGGATGCCCTGTCGGATCCCCTGTTTGGCTGGATCTCGGACAACACCCGTTCGCGCTGGGGGCGCCGCCGCCCGTTCATTTTATTTGGCGGTATTTTTGCCGCGATCGGTCTGCCCCTGCTCTTTTTCGTGACTCCAGGCTGGGGTTCAACCCACCACAATTTTCTTTTGCACTGGGATTGGGATCTCGGATTTTTCCGCTGGACCGTGGACTGGCGCGACATGGAGATTCCCAAATATTTTTGGTGGATGCTCGGCTCGAGCCTGATCTACATTCCGTTCGTCAGTGCCTATAACATGCCCTACCAAAGTCTGGGCAATGAACTGACTCCGGACTACCATGAACGGACCAGTGTCATGTCCGTCAAAGGCATGATTCAAAAAGTGTTTGAAATCGCTTTTTTCGTCGGCCTGCCCTTCACGAACCTGGCGATTTTTTATGATTCGGTAACCGGCAAGCAGAACACTCTTTTGGGCGTGCAGGTTTTCTGCGGAATTCTGACCGTGCTGATGCTGATCTGCAGCCTGATGGTATTCTTCAACGTCAAGGAACGTTACTACACCGGGGTCGCGGCCCGGCAGAAGGAAAAGATCAAGCTGCGCGAGTCGATCTATGAGACGATGAAATGCCGGCCCTTTCGCCTGAAGATCATCGCCGGACTTTGCTTTTCGCTCGGCTCAAGCATGGTCGGTTCGCTGGGTTATTACGCCACCGTCTATTATGTCGCCGGGGGCGACACGAAGTCGGGCAATAATTGGAACGGCGTGATGGGCTTCGCCTGGATGGCCGGCGGCTTCCTTGGCGTTCCACTGATGGCGGCGATTTGCCACCGGATCGGCAAACGGCACGCGATGCTCCTCACGTGTGCCATCGGGGCGATCGCTTATGGAGCGACCTGGGTGCTCTACACTCCCGCCGCGCCGTGGTTGCAAACGCTCTCGTCGGCCTCGATGGCTCTGACTGCGGCCAGTTACTACATGATGGACCAGACCATGGGGGCGGACGTCATGGACTACGACGAACTCAATTCCGGCAAGCGTCGCGAAGGTGCGTTTTCCGCCTGCGGTTCGTGGATGAACAAGGCCGGCAATGCCCTCGGTTATTTTCTCTCCGGCCAGGTGCTCGCGATGACCGGATTTTCCTCCGACAAGGCGGTACAGGCCCCGGAAACCATTTTCTGGATCCGTGCGTTCCTCGCGGGAATTCCCATCACGGGAGTGATCCTTGCCGCTCTCTTTTTGTGGCGTTTCCCACTCACTCAGGAAAAAATGAAGGATATCCGCCTCCAACTTGAAGCCCGCCGGGGCCAGGTTTGATTTTCCTCGAAAGTCTCGATCTGGCCGCTTCAGCCGCCACTCCGCGTACTATACTCATCCCGACTTTCTGTGGGAAAGGGTAAGTACGTCAGAACGAAAACGCGGTGATTAGATAGTCCGATTGATTGTGCCGTGGTAGGGCGCTTTATCCCTAAAGCGCCGTCAGGATTCGCGAAAGCCATGAGCTTGATCGCAAATCCTGAAACGGCGGATCAGGATAATCCGTCCTGTCATCAAGGATCGCAAACTACGGCGTCGGTTCGTCGAGTAGTCCGCTGCCGTTCAACGTCAGGCGATCGCTGCTGACGGTTCCGTGCAGGGCGGCGTTAAGTGTCACCGTGCCGTTGGGCGCCACGAGGGAGCCATGCAGTGTGCCGCCGCCATTCAGCGTCACGCCACCGGAATAAACCTGCACGGTCAGCCACTCCGGATGCGCGGCGTTGCCCGCGGCGCCGTTGAACGTCACTCCATTGGCCAGGGTGAGAATCACCGGTCCCGCAATCTGCAGCGTCGCACTGCCATTGATGGTGAGATTTTGCAGATCATACACCGCCGGCTCCGTCGCGCCAGCAACGCCAAAAACAAAGGCGCCGCTGTTCGCCGTGAAGTTGCCGTAGGCACCCGGTGGCACAACGACGGAGCCCGCGCCGCTGTTAAGCGTGAGGTTGCGCAGCGTGGCGAAGTTCCCGGCGTTCTGCGTGGAATTATTAATGCTCACACTGCGCGTGCCGGCGGGAGCCGCAGGCGCCACGACGACCGGGAGCGTGATCGCGTTGACACGTCGCACCAGGTAGCGAACGACGGATCCGCCATTCAGCGTCACCGTATAATTTGTCGGTGTGGCGGCCCCGGGACCATTCTTTGTACCGGCCAGCATCGGCTGGCCGTTGAGCTTGAGCGCCGGTGTTCCGGGCACGAGCAGATCGCCCGAGAGTGACGCGCTGCCATTCAACGTGAGATTCTCGGGCAGCAGAACCTGGACTGAACCATCGACCATGCCGTTGAATACCGGCGCATGACGCACGAGTGCCGTGATCGTAACAACCAGCGTATCGGTCGTCGTTCCCTCGTAATTATCATCGTCGATCGTGGCGACAACCACATGCGATCCGGGATAAATCGGGCCAGTGGCCGATCCATCGTAGGTGAAGTCAACGGCCAGACCAGTCGGCGTCGTGACCGCAGTGACCACTTTGGGCGTGCCGTCGTAACGCTGCGTCAGCGGCGCCAGATCGATGGTCGCCGTGGCCTTGCCAATGGTGAGCGTGCCCATCGCGCCACCGAAATAGTTCGGATCGACGATCGTCGCGACCACCGCATATGAACCGGCATTGGTCGGGGCAATGACACTGCCGTTGTAAATCACATTGATCGCCAAGCCGCCTGGAATTGTGACAACGCCGGCCGCGTGTTGCGCACCATCATACGTCGCGGTCAGATTGCTGAGGAAAACCGATGCCGGCGCCTTCGCGATGTCGAGCGTCAGCGTCTTGCTATCGACACCCGCGCTGTTGGTCGCGGTGATCGTCACGCCAAACGTGCCAGCCGCGCCCGGGGTTCCGGAAATAATCCCGGTCGCCGGATCGACGGCGAGTCCGTCCGGCAATCCCGTCGCGCCAAAGGTGACTGGCGGCTCCGTCGAGGTAATGGTGTAGCTAAACGGCGTGCCGAAAGTACCACTGGCATTGGTCGCGCTCGTGATCGATGGCGTTCCCTGAATCTGGATCTGCAGACTGGTGGGATTCACAATGAACAATGCCCCGGTGCCTGCGGGCAATCCCGCCGCAGTGAAATCGGCCGCGGTGAAATTCGTCGAGGCGAAGGTCGCAAGTGTATAAGTGTTGCCCACTCCAAACCCGCTGCCCGTCGCAAACGTCACCGTGCAACCGCCCGCAACTCCCTTCGTGAGCGCGCCGCTGAGGGCGACCTGGTCGGACGTGCCACCCGCACCCAAATCAATCGCGAGGGAACCGCCGCCATTCCACGTCAGCGAGGTCGCGGTGATTGTACCGACCACACCTGTGCCGGCAGGGGCGATCCTGCCGCCCGCACTGAGCGCGACGGAACGCGACAGCGAGCCTGTGCCAGCCAGCGTGCCGCCGGAATTGATCGCCACGGAATTTGTGGCGGCACCGAGCGAACCCGTGAGATTCAACGTACCCGCGTTGATGCTCGTCGTGCCCGTGTAGGTGTTGGCACCGGTCAGCGTGAGCGTGCCCGCACCAGTCTTCGTGAAACCGCCGGCGCCACTCACCACTCCATTGAGCGTGATATCAAACGCTGCCGACGACGCGTCGGCAGCGGCAAGGTTGATATTTCCGCCGCCCGGCAGAGTCACCGGCAGCGCGGTGGACCACGACGCTTTTGCACCCAGTGTGCCGCTGCTGAACGACAGGGTTGTCGCGAGGCCGGCCGCACCATTCTTCACGATGCCGCCGCTGCCGACGTAAAGCGAACCGCCATTGACGGTGATCGTCGATGAACCCGCGGTGACGGTGGAGTCAAAACCCAGCGTGAACTTTTCCACCGTGCTTACGCCCCCCGTAAAGGTCGCGGCCGCCACATTGTTGGCATTCGTACCGTTGGTCCGGCCGAGCAACACGCCGAGGGTCGTGTCGGTGGAGGTGAATGTTCCGCCGATGACGCGCATCGCGCCGCCGCGAGCACTGGTTGCCTGGTTGGCGATCGTGACCGGACCGCTCACCAGGAGCGACCCGTTGCCCTCGATCGACATCGCACCGGTCGAATTTTGCGTGCCGAGTCCAATCGTGGTTGCGGTCGCTGCGCCCGTGCCGGCGACAATGAAACCGGAAGTGAAATCGGCCGCCGCTCCGCTATTCCGGCGGATATTCACGTCTCCGACCGCCAGCGTGCCGCTGGTCACCCGCAATGTGGCGCCAAAATCCGCATTGGTGCGGAAGCTGCCAAGGTTCGCTGCGCCGCCATCGACCACGAACGAACTGATCGCACTGGTAAGTCCGCCCGCCGCAAACGAACCGCCGGTGACGTTGATCCGCGTATTGATCGCGAGATTCACCGGATTGTTGCCCAGACTCAGCGAGCCACCGGGCGCAATCTGCAGGAAGCCGGCATTCACATTGAGTGTGCCGGTCAGTGAATTTGCCGCCGTGAGGACAAGCGAACCCGCACCGGCTTTGCTAAAGCCAGCCGTACCGGTGAGATTGGTTCCAATGGTTGTGACCGCATTGGTGCCGAGCGCATTGACCGTCACCGTCGGCGTGGTGCCGGCGAGGGTGAGCGCGTTGGCAGAACTTCCGTTGTTATCGAGAATCCAACTGGCCGTCGATGCCACCGCCGTATCCCCAAAGACGATTCCATTCAAGGTCCGCGGCGAATCGAGATGAACCGTATTGTCGGCGATCAAATCAAGCGTGCTGAAGTTCGCGCTACTGGTGGCGCCATCGGCAATGACCGCATTCAGCCAGTTTGCCGAATCGCTCCAGAACCCGCCGGTCGCCGGCTGGATCCAGGTGCCATTTCCAAACGTGGGCAAAACCAGCGTATAGGCCTGACCCGCACTATACGCGGCCTCGGGATTGTTCGACGCATCCACAATGCCGCTATTCGATTTCAAATCGAGCCGCAGGCTGCCGCTGCCGGAGAGATTGTTCACCGTGACATCGAAAATGGTTCCGTTGCTCGCAGACACACTGGCGATGTTGCCGGCCGCCGAGTTGGTGGACGTCAGCGCAAAAGCGCCCGTGGTAACGCCGCTCACCAGGTGGTTGAACGTAACACGGAAAACAACGCCGGAAACGCCGGCGGTAATCGTATCGACTGCGGGGCTGAACCGAAAAATCGTAAGACGGGGAGCACCCTGCAGATTCAGGGTAAACGCTGCCGACGAGGCGCTGATTCCGCCGCCGTTCGACGCCGTTGCATAAAAGCTGTTCGCGCCATCCGGCAGCGAAGTGCCGGTGTAATCGAAGGCCCAGTGTCCGGTGCCGTCCGCCACCACGGTGCCGATAACGCCCGTGCCCACGCGCGTGAGCGCGATCGAATCACCCGCTCCCGCGGTGCCATTGAAAATAAAGATCCGGTCCGATGTCGTGGCGCCGTTCGTGTACGTCCCCGTGTCTCCGAGCGCGGAAGTGATCACCGGCATGACAATCGCGGTGTTGAAAACGTAGGGCGTCGACACCGGACTGCTGTGGCCCACGCCATCGCTTGCGACGGCCGTGAGGTTATGGCCGCCCGCGGGCAATGGGGCACTGTAGGTAATCGACCAGGCTCCGTTCACGGATGCGACCGCGGTGCCCGCCACGGTCGAGCCATCGAGCGTGACCGTCACATTCCGGCCCGGTTCGGCGGTGCCACTGACCACAAGGGGAGTCGATCCCGCATAGGTGATGACCGGCGTTGCAATCGGTCCGTCGAGTTCAACCGCATCGTAAACCCAGCCTGCGCTCAGCCACGTGCCAAGATCGGTCGAGCCGCTGATCGGATTGATCGTCATCGTATTCGTGCCCGCGACAAGTGCGCTCGCGGGAATTGTATACGTGAAAAGCGCGTTATTGCCGCGATAGGTGCCGATGGTGAAGCTGCGCGAGCTGGGCTGGCTCGACGCCGCGGGCGCCGCTGACGTGAAACTGTTCACAGTGATCTGGGGCCGGCCGCTGTTGTAGGCGCAGGTGATGCCGATTTTCACCGTCAGATCGACCAGCTGGTTCGGCGCCAGGTTGAACTTGATCGTCGTCGGACTGTTCGCCGCGCGAAATTGAATCGCCGGAAACGTCGCGGGGTTGTCCACGCCGGGAGTGAAGGTGGTGTTGGTCCACGGACTCATGCGCACATCCTGCGGATGCATTTGCACGATCTTCTCCGCGTTCAGGAATCCGGCCGGCGTTCCATCCCACTCGCCGATGCGGAAAATTGCCGCTGGCGTGGTCTCGGTCGAAACGAGATTGAGCGGCGTGGTTGCACCCGCCGCCACCGTCACCGTATCCGTCGCCACAGCGAGTTCACCCTTGTAGAGGGAAACGGTGTAGGTGCCCGGCTTCATATTGGCACTGATGTATGCACCCGCGCCATCAAGAGTGGCCCAATATTGCGCGGTTGCGTTGGCAAATCCGACGACACCTTGAAATCCCGCAGGAACTCCGGTTGCCGTTCCGCTCACGGCACCCCGACCCGAAACCGGCACCCAGCCGGTCAAACCCAGATTACCCATCCACGAAACATCCACCGGCAGCGTGGGCGGCGCACCCGTCGTGAAATCGAGCACATACGGTCCATGCAGCACATTGTCCACGCGCGTGGGCTCGGTTTGATTGTGACCGGAGTTCATGTAATTATAAATCTCCTGGTCGTCGCCGTTCTGGTTTTGAATGTCGCGGAAAAAAGGTCCGCCCGAACTGCTCTCGCGCGTGCCAAAAATCATCCAGCACCCGATCCCCGGACCGGTCGCGCCGCAGTAGGTCAGGTCCATCGCGCGGTCTTTGCCATGCGTGACGTTGTCGCCGTAATATTTGGACGTGGAGGTACCGTCAGCGTGGCCAAACACATCGGAGCTTTCGATCGCGCCGGTCGTGCCGGCATTGTTGGACGGCGCCGGTCCATTGGGAATGAGCGCCGAATTCAACCGGGTGATCCAGCGAAGCTCGCCCACGCTCGGCTCCGCCGTGGTATAAGTAGCCATATAGATCCGGTTCTCGCCGTTGCGGACAATCAGGTACTGCGTGAGTCCGGTCACGACTCCATTCGTCGCATCGGTCTGCAAGGTCATCTTCACATAAGTGGACCCGTCCGACTCCGGCGTTACCGTGGTCGGGGAACCGAGCCCGGAAGCGATGTGCGATCCCTTGCCGGAGGGACCATTGTATTCGGTGCCATTGAACACGATCGACGTGATCGTGCCGTCGGTTTTTCTCACCTGAAAAACCAGACCCGCACCCGTATCCACCCCGTAAGTGGTGCCGTTATCGACATAACCAAAGGAAGCGAACGCGAGCACCGGCGCGAACAGACCCAGGGTAAAAATCAGTGAACGCGCAACAGCGGCCTTGGCCGCGAGACAGATCCATAGGATCGGAGAGTGAGAGCATTTCATGGGATAAGGCCTCAAGCTAAACCGACAGGGTAATTTGCAGGGCAGAACAAGCGTGACTGCGGAAGGGGAACGCGGACACGCCTCGCGAGGTATCGCCTTTCACGTTACGCGAACGCAATTCGGTCGCGTTCTTACAGTCTGAATCGAACGTGAAATTTGTGTGACGCGACCACCCCCAAGTGAACAAATCATCCCGTTGCAATCCGCGCAGACCGAATTAACCTTCCGCCATCCCGCATGTCCAAGCAACGCATCGTCATCATCGGCGGAGGTTTCGCCGGCGTAAAATGTGCCCGCACGCTCCGCTCACAATTGCGCAAGGGCGATGCGGACGTCAT
>JBEHXD010000216.1:0-8324 GCA_048498875.1 Verrucomicrobiota bacterium | reverse complement strand
CACCACCGCCGAACTGGGAGGGGCCCGATGATTTTGAGAACTACCTTGCGATGAAGGACTACCGTGGGGCGCTTTGCATAGGCTCGGAGGTCACGCTCCTCTGCGACGAGGACGAACGTCCTGTCGACGTTGCTTTTAGTGTGCTTCCGGAGGAAATGGTCGTCGGGTACACGTGTCACCGCAACATCCCCTTTGCCAACGCCTATGAACCGGGCGAGGGTTATTGCCGAGTTGAAACAAAGTTGGATGCTCTGGGGGCGACGATCACGTATTACGGGCTCTTTCGCCTCAATCGGGCCAGCCGCTTTTTTGGATGGTTGTTCGTTGGATCGAGGGGGCCGTATGCAGGCCTACAAATCCTTTACAGGATACAAGCCGATGGAGTAGTTGAAACCCAGATCATCGGCACCTCGATACCAAGCCAAGCCGCCTACCTGAAATGGGCAGAAGTCGATCGTTATCGGATGGAGCGCGCGTCGGCCGATGATATTCGCTGGTTCCTCTTCTCAAAAACAGATTATGGGGCATTCAGTATTATGTTGCACAATCATAAGTGCTTAGCTAGACTGGAAAAGTGATGAAAAAGAAAGACCAAAATACCTCAAATAGGCTCTCGGCTAGGCGGTCGGGCATCAGTTGGGTTGCAGCGGCGGCCGCGACGCTCACGGGCTATGCTTATGCTAAGACGCGGGCCGCCCAGCGCGACCTCTTCATCGCCGAGGTTAAAGTGTTCCTCGGATCCCGTCCAACTTTTAAGACCACCGAAGGATCGAGTTACCTGCAGGTCACGACTTTCCGGGTTCATCGCTCCCTTCTAAGCGTACATGTGAAAATCACTTTTACTCTAGCGCCAGCACCACAGGCCATCGACTTTGACTCACTTGCGGTCCAGAATGCACAGTGGCGAAGAATTGAACATGGGGTGAACACAGGTACGATCTACACCTACACGTTCTCAGCAAACACGCCGCGAGACTCATTCCAAAACGACTTACAAGGGTTCCTTTCAGCCATGCGACATGCCCCCGCAAGTTTTGAGATGGTTCCAGCTACCGCGTTCAATCAGCCGGCATAACACGGCAGACGCGGATCCACTGCCATGGCCTACAACGGTTCACCCTGCCCCACCGGCGGGGTTTTTTATGCGCCCCTCAACCCCGCACAGCGCCCACCCGATAATTCCCGGAAAGCACCACGGCCAGCAACCCGGACCCTTCCACACAGCCCGCCCTCTCCACTTGTTTGGAGGGGCGGGTCTTTTTATGCGCAGAATGAAACCGGGGCGCAATCGGTGACGGGCCAAAACTAAGGGGAGGTAGGCGGGGGCGACTACGCGAATTGTCCGTTTCCGATCGCCTTTTCGCACTCTGCATCGATCGCCGCTTTGAGGTCTTCAATATGGAACGGCTTTAGAAGATGGATACTAAAGCCCGCCACGCGGCATCGTTCTACGTCGCGGGCCATGCCATGGCCGCTCATGACAATGCCACGTACGGGCCTGAGCGCTTTGGCTTGCTGGAAAAACTCGCACCCGTCCCCATCGGTCAGCTCCAGGTCCGAGATGATCAAATCGATCGAGTTGCCCTGAAATATCGACATCGCCTGGGCAAGCGTCGTGGCCGAAAAAACAACATGGCCCCATTTGCCCAAAAACCGGGACAAGACATCCACGGTATCGCGGTGAGCCGAGCAGACCAGGGCGCTGGAGGTATGGGGCTGGATATCCGAAGTCGACCAGACCGACAGGCTCGTGCGCTGGTACCGTCGCAATGGGTTCGCCATCTTTCCGCCGGACGCCGAATGCGGCACCGGCCGCGAAGGAAGCGTCGCGGTGCACAAGATCGTTTGGAAGAATCCAGCAGCAGCGGCGACCGGTTGTCGCACGGAACCAGACAAGGGGCGGGCCGTGGCACCATAAGCCCCATGCTCACGACACTCGGAATGTTCGCCCGCTTTGCGCCCGCGATGGCGGCCATATCCCTTGCGCTTCCAGAGCATCTTTCGCCATTAATCCTTGGCTCCAAATGCCGCGCGCGGCATGGAGCGGGAACACGTGATATGCCCAAGGAAAAATCTTAGAAAAACTTGCCATGCGTCCCTTCCAAATGTCGTGATGGCTGGAGCGTTCGGCGTCGCTCTCGTCCGGGTTCGCATAAGTTAGTGCATGGCAGCTGCAACGGCCAGCCTCATAGGTTCAGATCGATCGCGCGGAATGATCGTCTTTAACCTACGTGTGCTCCAGCGGTGCAACGCATGCAGGGCCATCGTTTCGTGGACTATTCACGACCCGGCTCACCTCCCGCAGCGTCATCCGCTCAGCCGGGAATGGCTGGAGGAGCGGCATAAGTGCCTCCGCCGCCTGCTCCTCAGGGGCAAGCCACTGTGCGTAGGCCTCCTGGGGCAAGATCACGGGCATCCGGTCATGAACCGATGCCATGAGACGATTGGGGGCCGTCGTGATGATGGTGCAAGTGGGAACCCACGCTCCGCCAGACTCCCGCCAGAGATCCCACAAACCGGCAAAGCCGAAGAACGCACCCCCGTCAACCTGGGCATACATGGGCGTCTTGGTCTTTCCGTCTGACTCCTTCCTCCACTCAAAGAACCCATCAGCCGGCACAAGGCAACGCCGCTTTCGGAACGCTTCCCGGAAGGCGGGGCGCTTGGCCAAAGTCTCGCCCCGGGCGTTAAGCATCGAGTAGCCGCACTTCTCGTCTGAAGCCCAGGATGGGATCAGTCCCCATCGGAACAGCTGCAGGCCGCGACCGTCGTTGGTGACCACCGGAACCGGCTGGGAGGGTGCCACGTTGTAGCGGGGTTGGAAATCCCGCCAGCTAGGAGGATCCACATGGTCGGTGAACCCGGCTACAAACGTGACCATGCCATTGGGGTTGGTAATAGAGTACCTGCCGCACATGCCACCATCATAGGGGGGCAGAGTGTCGAATAAATAAGTACGAGCGTGACCGAGAAATCGCACACATTTACAGGAGAAATCAATGGGCCGACCTCCAAAATGGGCTGAAGGACTTGGACCTTTGCGGCAATACTGGCAGGAGATCAATCGTCTTGAGCGGGAGGCGACGGTCGCGAAGCGCGCGGAGCAGAAGGTGCGGGACAAGCGGCGGCCCAAGTGCCGCTGCAAGGCGTACCCATGGCCTCATCGGCCAGCAGGTGGGTTGTGCCGGTATCCGGATACGCCGCTGGAGCAGTGGAAGCCCAAGCACGAATGGAAGTATCGACCGCACCGGGATCGATACACCGGGCTGCGGCGACAGATCGCCAAGGCGAACGGTCTACATCCGATCAAGGATCGCGAGAAGATTAACGCATTGGTGCCCGAGGCCCGCCGGCTGGCGAAGCAGGCAAAGTCAAGGTTCCCGCAGATGCGTTACCGGGAGATAGAGATCACACAGACGGGCATCCGGGTGCATTTGCCCAGCAGCGGGCCGGACTGGGACCGGAAGGCGTATCAGTACCGATGAGGGTCACATGTTTGCATGGGCAGACGTGTGAGGATGCCCCATCTGAAGCTCCGCAAACACTTCCTTGTCCGGACCGAAGCTGTACCGCGCAGCAATCCCCGTGCTGTCACCAAAAGCCGGGGCAAGAAGAGATTCAGCAACGTTTTCCCGTTATTCATCCCCGTGGCATCGTTTCAAAGCCTCCACCGCGGTCTGAAGTTCACAACAGGGTCCGTTGGGAAGAGGGGGCCGTCGATAGCGCCACGGCGGTTGCGGGAAAAAGGGGTTCTCAAATCGCACGCCAAGGAATGTTCTTGACAACGAGAACTGGGATACGAGAATCGAATGCAAATTCTCTAAAAGGATCTCGGATCGGCCTCAGCGTATCTGAGAGGTCTTGGTGGAAGTCGGGTTCCGCCAGAATTTGGGAGAAAGGTCATGTCTCAAAGGAATGCTTCGACCTCGGCGGCCCGCTTCTATCTCCGCTTCAAGGGGCAAGTTACCGGACCATTTTCCCAAGAACAGTTGAAGCAGCTCTACCACAAACGGCAAATTGGCAGCTTCCACCAGATTTCGTCCGACAAGGAGACGTGGAATTCCGCGGCTTCACTATTTCGGGCAAATGCTTCTACCGCACCGAGCGTCGCAGAGAACGGCAATGATGACACCCTTGAACTTCCCCGAGAAATCCGTCACGGCCATCAACGACGACCGGCGAAAAATGCTCCAGCGAGTCAACTAGAGCGATCGCGTCAGGGCGAAGAAGGTACGATCCTATCTGACGGAGGAGGGGAACCGCCGGTTGGTTCGTGGCGCACGGGCATCTACTTAGGTGGCTTGGTTACGGTCGTATTAGGGATCGGCGCCCTGGTCGTTTTTTGGCCGCGTGACCATTGGGAGAGCGCGAACGCTGGCCGCATTTTTCGTGCGGACATGGAGGTGGGCCAACTTATTTCCGAGAAACACTGGGGCAAAGCGATAACGGTAAGTACGGTTGTACTCGAAGAATCAAAGAAACACACGATGAGCAACCCATTGGTCAAAGGGCAGCTCAAAGACCTGGAGGTGTACAGAGAGCAGGCCGAATCCAGCCTTAAGGTGCTGGGCTATCCCAACATGGTCGCAGATGAGAAGGCGGGAGATACAGCACAAGCATCTGGCAGGCTGCAGGAAGCGGCGACCGCTTTTGCGGCGGCATTGGCAATCGCACAAAAAATGGAAGCGGAGGATTCCTCCGTCAGCGACATCCGCGAGCGCCTGGTGCAAAAGAAGACCAGGGTGGAAAACGCGATTGTGCAGGCGACTCGGAAACGGCAAGCGGAACAGGCAGCGGCGGCTACGGCGCTGGCCCAGAAGCGAGCAGCCGAGGAAGCTAATCGTCTGGCAGCGCAGCGAGCCGCGGAAGAGCGGCAGCGTCAAATGGACGTTGCGCGCCGCGCTCTGGCTGAAGCGGCCCGACAAGCCAAGATCGTGTCGTTCAAACAATCGGCAGACTACGCCAAATATAAACAAGAGGCGGATAATATTCAGAGCGAACTGGACACCTCGATGATCGGTGAAGATTCGGCATGGAGGGGGATGAGCAAGCAAACACGTGCTGCGACGAAAATGCTGGGAGTTTGGGTCGAGGTTGATGCTCGGCTCCATGACATGAACATGGATGCGAATGTCCAGCAGATCATCCGCGACATGGATATTCAAAGCGTCGGCGAGGACTCGGCCATTCGAGCGCTCGCCACCAACGAAGAGGGTTTTGGAAAGATGCTGGGAGTATGGGTTGATGTTCTGAGCAAGGAGGCGCCAGCACTCAAGGGGTCCTATATGAATCGTCGGCTCCAGATGCTCAGGTCGCTGGTCGGCGAGGATTCAGCACATCGAGATGAGCAGGCGCGTTCGGAAGCAAATCTAGACATCCTGGCAATGATTGTCACGAGCAAGGGATTTGGGGCGGGAGCGAGGGATATCACGTCAGACGTCAAACTTCATGCGGTCGGGGAGAAAGGAGCGCAGGGCGCCGCGATGTGGAATGTGGAAGGGTCGATGAACCTGCTGCTAACGCTTTTAAGCCCGATAGACCATGACGAGGCCGCTTCGATCCGTCGCTCCATTCACTTGAGCGTCGATTCCGATGATTCCATATTGCGCACGCATGAGGGGTACAAGAAGGGTATCACGCGTGCTTTGCACGCACTCATTAATTCTCTCTGACCAGCAACAAAGGAGAGCTATGACCGCTGTACGCGAGGAATCAAAGGCCACTGCACCGCCAACGAGTGCGGACCTGGGGATTCTCGGAAAAGTCATTTGCCCGCATTGCTGGCATCGATTTGTGCCGGGGGATGTTGTGTGGGTATCGCAGCATGACGCCCTGGTAGGCGACCCCATCGCGGGGCCAGACGCGGCGAAGCGTTTTTTGCCATCGCGATTCACCCCTGACTGCCAGGCGATTGATCCGTGCGGCATGCCGTGCCAGCAAATAGCGTGTCCGCACTGCCATCTCATCCTTCCGAAATCGCTGATACGCGCCGAAGCGATGCTGTTGTCGATTATCGGCGGTCCTTCCAGCGGTAAAACGTGGTTTTTGACCAGCATGATATGGCAGTTGCGGCGAGTACTGCCCAAGCACTTTTCGCTCTTGTTCAACGATGCCGACCCGCTATCGAATGTGATGTTGAATGAGAATGAAGCGAAGCTGTTCTTGTCGGAGACGCCGGACGATGTGGTGACTTTGATGAAAACCGAGGAGCGGGCCGGGGGGTTTTATGACCAGGTGACGATTGCCGGGCAGCCCATTGAGCTGCCAAAGCCGTTCTTATTTGATTTCAAGCCCACGAACACGCACGCATTGGCCGGAAGCCCGAGTGCCAGCCGCGTGCTGTGTTTATACGACAATGCAGGGGAGTCCTTTCAGCCGGGGCGGGACACGTCGCTCAATCCAAGCACGCGTCATTTGGCGAAGGCGAAAGCGATCATGTTTTTGTTTGATCCGACCCAGGATCCGCGATTCCGCGAAAAGTGTCGGCCGTTCAGTCAGGATCCCCAGGTGCGCGCGCGTTCGAAGTTCCAGACTAAAGCGGGTGATTCGGCGATGAGCCAGCACACGCTGCTGCTGGAAGCGACGCAGCGCGTCCGGCGATATACGGGCTTGGCGCAGAACAAGAAGTATGAGCGGCCAATGATGGTCCTCGTGTCCAAATCGGATGTGTGGGGGCCGCTGCTGGAGGGGGAGGATCTCACGACTGAGCCATTCCTCCAGACGGAGGAAAAGGGCGATGCGCGGATGCTGGACCTTCCGCGGGTCGAGCGGGTTTCCGGGCTATTAAGAGGCTTGCTGATGCAGTGGACGCCTGAAGTGGTGTCTGCCGCGGAAGGGCTCTGCGAGCGGGTAGTGTATATCCCAGTGTCCTCGCTGGGGACCGGCACGGAGCCGATGCCGGAGAACCCGGGCTTTTGGGGAGCGCGGCCGCGCAACATCCAGCCGCGGTGGGTGACGGTTCCGATGCTTTATCTTTTTGCACGGTGGGCCGCAGGCGTGATACCGGCGAAGACGCGGGGCATCTGATGAACGAGGCACGGGTACTGCGAGCGAAGGACCAATGAGCCAGGAACTGTATTACACATCAGCGCCCAAGGGACTGAAGGCGGGATCGCGTGGATTTACAACGGTGGCGATGACGCGCCAGTTGTCGGCGCAGTGGGTGGACCGGTTGGAAGGGTTGAGCGGGTATCGTTTTGCTTTTGAACCGGGAAGTGCAGAGGCGCATCGGAACCCGGTGCAATGGGCCCACTGGCGCGTGACGGTGGGAGGGAAATCGCGAAGCATACTTTCGCGGGTGGCGGATGCGGGGTCCGATTACACGGGGAGATCGAACAAGTTTGCGCATCATGTGGTAGTGGAGCCGGGAGAGCAATCATCGGGAGGGCCTGCGGCGGTTCTGCGCACGACGGGCTTCATGGCGTCGGAGTGGACCGGTGAGCCGGAGCTTCTGGAGGCGGGACGACCGGTGCCGGCGGTGGCACGGGAACCAGCCGTCTGTCGCGAGTGGCAAGGGGCGACGGGCGACGCTGGATGGGCAGGGGTGATAGCGGAGTCGTTTCTGACAGATCCGGATAAGCCGGTGGTGGTGCTGTGCGATCCCGAGACAAATGTGCTGGCGCTGTTTGACGAAGCGATGGCGCTGCTGCCGCCGGGCGAGCGGTGGCGGGTGACTTTCAACACATATTTTACCCAACTGCCAGCGGGGATGGATTGTCATTGGCGCGGGGTCTTGGCGGAGAGTGCGGCAGGGGCGGAAGCAGCCAAACAGGGGGCGAGGGTTTGCCTGATCGACGCGACGCGAACGCAGATCTGCACGGGGACATCCGCGTGGATTGAGGCGGCGCGCACGGGGGCGCGGGTGGATGATCCGCGGCAAGCCGCGCGGCTGGCTGAGGAAGGAAGGGAGATTCAAGCCCATGGCGCTTCGAGCATGGCGGGGCGAGGTGGTGGGGGGCGTCGCACGAGGCGGGCGGGGTCGGATAATCCATTGGAACTGGCCGAGGTTCCATCGTCACCCGTTTGGAACCAAGTAGAGACCCAGGATGGAGCGGTTCCTCCACCGATGGGCGGGGAAGGAAGGCGCAAGACGGTGTGGACGGTGCTGGCGGTCGGGATTCCGGTGGCGGTGCTTCTGGTGGTTGGCGGCGTGACGTTGATTGCGATTGCAGTGCGGAACCGTCCGCCGGCGGGGTTGAAATCGGTCGCGGCGGCAGCTGCGTCGCGGCGAGCGGAGACGGGACCCGCGGCAGTGGCGCAGATGCAGGTCCTTGGTGACGGGAAAGCGGCGCTGGCAGCACATCGTGAAGGGACTACACTGCCTG
>JBEHXD010000215.1:0-8329 GCA_048498875.1 Verrucomicrobiota bacterium | reverse complement strand
TTCAAAGCCCTCTGCGCCCGCCAGCGCTCGGTGTACACGTGCCCGATCAAGGCGCTGGTCAACGAAAAATTCCTGAGTCTGTGCCGCGATTTCGGTCCCGAAAACGTCGGCATGATGACCGGCGACGCCTCCGTTAATCCAGGCGCTTTGGTCCTGTGTTGCACCGCGGAAATCCTCGCCAACATCGCCCTGACGCGCGGCGACCAGGCGAACGTTGCCGCGGTCATCATGGACGAGTTTCACTACTACTCCGATGCCGAGCGCGGGTACGCGTGGCAGGTGCCGCTGCTGACGCTGCCCCAAGCCCGCTTCCTGCTGATGTCCGCAACGTTGGGCTCGACCGATTTTTTCGAACGCGAACTCACCCGGCTGACCGGGGTTCCATCGCTCACCGTAAGGAGCGACCGCCGTCCAGTTCCCCTCGCCTTCGAATATTCCGAGACTCCCCTCGCCGAACGTGTGACCGAACTGGTGGAAGCAAACCGGTCGCCCATTTACCTGGTTCATTTCACTCAACGGGCCGCCGCCGAAGCGGCACAGGCGCTGATGAGTCTCGCGATTTGCACCAAAGAGGAAAAAGCCGCGCTGGCAACCACGCTGGAAGGAGTGAAATTCAACAGTCCCTACGGGAAAGACATGAAGCGCTGGCTGCGTCACGGCATCGGCGTCCATCACGCCGGGCTGCTGCCCAAATATCGCATCCTGGTGGAACAGCTCGCACAGAAGGGATTGCTCAAATTGATCTGCGGCACCGACACTCTGGGCGTCGGCATCAATGTTCCCATCCGCACCGTGTTGTTCACCCAGCTCTGGAAATACGACGGCAACAAAGCCGCCATTCTCAGCGTCCGTGATTTCCGGCAGATCGCGGGCCGTGCCGGCCGCGCCGGATACGACGATCAGGGTTATGTGATTGTTCAGGCGCCCGAGCACGTGATCGAAAACAAACGCGCGGAGGAAAAGGCCGCCGGCGATCCGGCGAAAAAGAAGAAACTGGTGAAGCAGCGCGCCCCCGAGGGCAGTGTCGGCTGGGATGCCAAAACCTTCGAGCGACTGCGGACTGCGCCCGCGGAGGAGCTGGCCTCCCACTTCGACGTCTCCCACGGCATGCTACTGTTGGTCCTGTCGCGCGACAGCGACGGCTGCCGCGCCATGCAAAAACTTATTGGCGACAGCCACGAGCGTCCGTCGCGGAAAAACGCGCTGCGCCGGCGGGCCTGGCAGCTTTTTCGTGCGCTGATCGACCGGAAGATCGTCGAGATCGTTCCCCGGCTCCCCTCGGGCCGCCGGCTCCAGGTCAACCTGGAGTTGCAGGACGACTTTTCCCTTCACCAGGCGTTGTCCCTTTATCTCATCGATACCTTGCCGAAGCTGGACCAGACGAACGCCGACTATCCCTACGACGTGCTCACGCTGTGCGAAGCCATCGTGGAGGATCCCGACCAGATTTTACGCCGGCAGGTGGACAAACAGAAAACGGTCAAGATCGAGGAATGGAAAGCCGCGGGCATCGGCTATGATGAACGCATGGCCAAGCTCGAAGAAGTCGAGCATCCGAAACCGTTGCGGGAATTTCTCTACGAGACTTTCAACGCCTTCGCCGCCGCGCATCCGTGGATCGAACAGGAAAACGTGCGGCCGAAATCCATCGCGCGCGAAATGTTCGAGCGCTACATGTCATTCAGCGATTACGTGCGCGATTACGGCCTGGAACGGAGCGAAGGCCTGCTGCTGCGTCACCTCATGCAGGTGTGGAAGGTGCTCGCGCAAACCGTACCCGATGCGGCCAAAACGGAGGAAGTACGCGAGATGGAGGATTATTTCCGCGAATTGATCCGCGGCATCGACTCGAGCCTGATCGACGAATGGGAACGGTTGAGAAACCCTGAGTTTGTCGCCACTGACGTCGCGGAGAAACCCGCCCGCCCCGCCAGCTACGACCTCACCCGCGACACCGTGGGATTTCGCAAACAAGTCCGCGCCGCATTGCTCGGTTTTCTTCAGGACATCGCCGCGGGCGATGCCGACGCCGCCCGCCTGCGCTTGGTTTCCTCCGGCGCGGCTGCCGGCGGTGATGAAACCGCAGCCCTCGCGGAAACACGGCGAATCGAAAAACAATTTACCGCCTATTTCGACCAACGCACGCGCTTCCGTCTCGATCCGGAAGGTCGCGCCGTCAAGCACACCTGGTTCGAAGAACCCGATTCGCCCGCCCGCGTTTTGACCGTTGCCCAAACCCTGGTCGACGTTGAGGGAATCAATGACTGGGAAGCGCGTTTTTCCGTGGATCTCGAAAAATCCCGGGAGGAAAATCGCGTGGTTCTGCGATTCCTCGAGGTCCGCCCGATCGGTTCAACCGCTGGCTCGGAAATCCCGCCAATCAGTTAGGACCCTTCACCTGATAACCAAGGTATTTCGCCAGGACGTCCCTGATCGAATCGGGGCGCAGGGGCTTGGTGATGTAATCGTCCATGCCGACCGAAAGACAGAGTTCACGGTCCCCCATCATCGCATTCGCCGTCATCGCGACGATCCGGATCTCGTGGGTAAATCCGGCTTCACCCGCCGCGTGTGCCTTGCGGATGAGCTGCGTCGCTTCCAGGCCGTCCATCACCGGCATCTGCACATCCATCAACACCAGCTTGTAGGGATGGCGCTTCATCGCCTCGATCGCCTCCTGGCCGTTGCCCGCGAGTTCGGCACTATAACCCAGGTTCTGCAAAAATTTAACCGCGACCTTCTGGTTTACCAGATTGTCCTCGGCGATCAGCACGACCTGCCGTTCGCCGTTCGACTCGGCTTTCCGCGCCGGAGTTTTCTGTCCCGTCGCCGGCGTGGTTCCATTGGAAGCGAGCGGCATCGGCGGACGCGTCACCGGCTTCATGCCCAGGACACGCAGGATCAGCGACCGCAGTCGCGTGGCCGGAATCGGTTTCCGATCGGCGGCGGCGAGACCGTGCGCGGCGAGTTGCTCGGGTGTCATTCGCTCGCTGCTGGAACTCAGCAGCGCCATCACCGGCAGGCCGTAGGCCGGGTTGTCGGCAATCTGATGCGCGAGCTCGATGCCGTCGACGCCAGGCATCTGCTGGTCGAGCAACACGAGTTCGTAGGGCTGGCCGGCGGCCACCGCGCGTTCCAATTCAGGCAGGGCGGACGCCGCGCCGTCCACGCTTTCCGAGACGGCTTTCCAGCGTTTCAGGATGTGGTGAAAATATTTCCGGTTGGTTGCATTGTCGTCGACGACCAGGATGCGGCGGCCTTCCAGCGTGCCTGAGACGTTTTCGTGCGTCGGCGCGGCCTCTGCGTTAGCGAATTCCACTTCAAACCAGAAGGTCGCTCCCTGGTTGACCGCGCTGACCAGTCCGATTTCGCCATGCATCAGCTCGGTCAGACGGCGGCAAATCGCCAGCCCCAAGCCGGTGCCGCCAAACTTGCGCGTGGTCGAGCTGTCCGCCTGCACGAAACGCTGGAAAAGATTTTTTTGCACCTCGGGGGCGATGCCGATGCCGGAGTCCTGCACCTCAAATCGCAACCGGATGCTGGCATTTTTCGCCGGCGATTCCGCAAGGCCAACCCGGATGACCACCTCACCCTTGGCGGAGAACTTGATGGCGTTGCTCACGAGATTCAGGACGATCTGGCGCAGACGCACCGGGTCGCCCCGAACGCGGGACGGAAGATCGGCGGCAAAGTCCAGTACCAGTTCGAGGCCTTTTTTGTGTGCCGGTTCCGACTGCAAAAACATGGCCCGCTCCAGCTGCTCTTCCAGATCGAAGTCGATTGCCTCCAGATCCAGCAGGCCGGCCTCGATCTTCGAATAGTCGAGCACGTCGTTGAGAATGGTGAGCAGGCTTTCGCTGCTATGAATAAGCGTGTCGACGAACTCGCGCTGTTCATTGTCGAGTTTCGTGCCAAGCAGCAAATGTCCCATGCCGACCACGCCATTCATCGGCGTGCGCAATTCGTGGCTCATGTTCGCCAGAAACGCGCTCTTTGCGAGGTCCGCCGCTTCGGCCGCTTCCTTCGCGCGCTGCATTTCCAAGCCGGCCTTGGCCAGCTCGGCGGTGCGTTCCTCCACGCGGCGCTCGAGGTCGGCATTCAGCTGACGATAGCGGTCCTCGCTCGCGGCCAGCGCCCGGGTCTTCTCCATCGTTTCCTCCACCTGTCGTCCAAGCTCAAGATTGGTGGTGTTCAGTTCACCCGTGCGTTTCTCGACGAGTTTTTCGAGGCGGCTCTTTTCCCGGCGTTCCCGATAAGAGGCCAGCCAGCCAAAAAAAGCCACCAGACCGAGCCCGGTCACCCCATATAAAACCCAGGCCACCGTGGTACGGTACCAGGGCGGCAGGACGGTGAAAGACAAGGAGGCTTCCGCACCGGCGATCCCATCGGAAATCGGACGCACATGGAAAATATACCGCCCTTCCTTCAGGTCATTATACGAGGTCGAGGCAATGCTGCCGGTCGGGGTCCATTGCCCACCGCCGCCATTTTCCAGCATGACCTCAAAGGTCACACGAGGTCCGAACGGATTCAACGGCGCCCCGTAATTAATCACGAACGAATTGTCGTCATACTCGATCGGTGGCAACGACGCCCCCGGTGAAAACAGGTTTCGCCGGCTGGAGGTGAACTGGACGAGATTGATCGCCGTCTTCAACGGAACATTGGGCCGGTCCGGCATGGAGGGATCGAAACGGGAGAGGCGCTGCTTGGCCCACATCCAGACAATCCCGTTGTCCTCCATGGTAAATTCTCCCACCTCGTAATTCAGCGGCACGCGCCACGCGGCGTGATGTTCATCCTTCGGACGATCGATCCGGAAGGTTCCGCCCCCGGCGGAATACCAGAGCTGCCCCCTCGCATCGAGCTGCGGACGACCCGCGGATTTCACCAATTCGGGAATTTGTTTCACCAGCTCGGTGGCCGCAACAAACCCCTGGGTGCTCTCGTCGAACAGGAATTGCCGGCTGTTCAAACTGAAATAAACCGTGCCTTCCCACAGGAATGTCTGGACCCAACCGACGCTCAGTCCCGACTCCCTTCCGTAAATTTTAAGCACGGGCTTTTCCCCGCCCAAGTCGACCCGCCCGATCCTGCTTACACCAAGCTCAAGCCACAGCACGCCTTTGCTGTCGCGAATCCCACTGTACACCGTGCCCAAATCTGGCGTGGGGACGCGCACCAGGTCACACCCGGTGTCATTTTTGCGGATCCAGCCGATTTCACCGACCGTGGCATAGAAGATCCCTTGTTTCAGGGGCCCGACCATGTCGAGGTGCACGTTCTTGAGCTCTGTCGTGAGCGTCCGCCACACGCCGCCTTCACGCACGTAAACCCCCGTATCGGAAGTCGCCCACAGTTCGCCTTCGATGACCGTGAGATTGATGGTCGCAACGCCCGGAGGAGAGAGATCTTCAAATCCGGTCAACCGCCCCTCTTCATCATAGACGCCCCGCTGCGCCCGACCATCGCATAGCGTCCACAGACGGCCTTCGTAACGCAGTGGCTTCGCGTAATCCACACCGCTCAAAAGCAAGGGTTCAAAGTGGCTGACGGGTGAGGGAAATTCCACCCGGGCAACACCCTCGTTCAGCACTGCCCACAAGACGCCATTGGGCGCATAACGGATGCTTTTGACGCGTGAGAGGCGGTGATCCTGCGCACGATCAAGCACCTGAATGGTCCGGCCTTCCCGATTAAAAAAAACGATGCCCACCGTGTCCACAGCCGCGGCGTAAAGGTTGTCGGCAATCGCACACAGATCGTTGATGCGATGCCCGCGACCGAGGAGCTTGCTGGATTTGAAAGGGCGGCTCGACTGACCGTCGAACAGCTGGAGCCCCGCGTTGATCGTACCGGCAAGAATCATTCCCCGGCCGAATTCGGCCGTGCAGGTGATGCAGTCGATCGCCAGGGCGGTCGGCGGCGAGATCCGGACGGGATCCTTTCCCTCTGAATCGAGCCGGTACAATTCGCCCATCGACGAGTTGCTGACGAACTTGTCCTTTGCGACGGCAAAAACCCCTTCGATGGCGGCGGCCTTGCCGACGATTTTTGGCGCCTGATTCTGCCCGGGCTTCCACGAAACAATGCCACCGCTGCCGCCATACCAGTACCAGCCGTCGGCAAGTTTCGAAACCCGCATCAAATGAGCATTTCGCACGCCTGTGTTGGGCGGAAGATCCACCACCGGAACGAGACTCCATTTTCCGTCCGTGCCAAAGCTGACGCGCGCAATCTTTCCCTCCACACCCGCGTAAATTTGTCCGTCTTCAGCCACGGCCACCCGATCGAGAATGATATTGGTTTTTTCGTCGGCGCTTTGGAATGCCTGCCAGCGAAACCCATCGCTGAATGCAAGTTCACGCCGATACACCGCCAGCACGCGGCCGTCCGGCAATACCCGCAAATCCGTCGGCGCCTTGCTCAAGCCCAACGCTTCCGGTCCAAGCACCACAAACGAGGGCATGCCGCTTTCCACCAAACCGGCGTCGGCTGACGCGATCATCGCCGCGCCGACCGGTAACACAATCGTCACAAATCCGGTCAAAAGGCCAAGCACAGCCAGACAGGAACGCAGGTCCCCGACAAAAGAGCGCAGCGGAGTGGAAAGCCGGAAATGCAAAATCGTGAGTAGAGAGTTCGAGCCCTGAATATCGGTTTTTTCGATCCGATCTTAAGTGCTTTACCGAGGCAAACTTCATAAACAAATCTCCAAATCGCTTTCTTCGGTTCACAAAAAATTCTCATATCGGTAAAAATCCGTTTTTCAGTACATCGCAGTCGAACCGGTGCTTTACCGGGCATTTTTTACTGCGAGCTTCGGCGACGCACCCTGCTGCCCGCCATTCCCTTCATCTGTGAGCCTGCTCTCATGCTTTCAACCCATAGCAATTAACAGGTTACCACACCGAGATTGCCTTTGACCGTTTGCCGAAGCGCAGCTTAGTTGGCGGACCTCCCTTCCGATCCAGTCCAAATTTTCAATCATGTCCGCCAAACCCACGATCATTTACACGAAAACCGACGAAGCTCCGGCCCTTGCGACTTATTCGCTGCTGCCGGTCATCCAGGCTTTCACCAAACATTCCGGCATCGCGGTTGAGACGCGCGACATTTCCCTCGCCGGCCGGATCATCGCGGCGTTTCCCGAGGTGCTTACCGCCGCCCAACGCATTCCCGATGCCCTGGCGGAACTGGGTGCGCTCACTCTCAAGCCCGAAGCGAACATCATCAAACTGCCGAATATCAGCGCTTCCGTTCCGCAACTGAAGGAAGCGATCGCGGAACTCCAAGCCAAGGGCTACAAGCTTCCCGATTTCCCGGAAAATCCATCGACCGATGCCGAAAAGGACGCCCGTGCCCGCTACGACAAAGTAAAGGGCAGTGCCGTCAATCCCGTGCTGCGCGAGGGCAATTCCGACCGGCGTGCACCCAAAGCCGTCAAGGACTACGCCAAAAAACACCCGCATTCGATGGGGGCGTGGTCCCTTGAATCCAAGACCTCCGTCGCGACGATGGGAAAAAGCGATTTCTTCTCCAACGAGAAATCCCTCACCGTTTCCGCCGCCACGTCGGTGAAAATCGAATTCGTCCCCGACCCCAACGCAGGCAGCACCAATCCCGCCTTCCCGATTGTGCTCAAGGACAAGATTTCGCTGAAAGCCGGCGAAATCCTCGACGCCACGGTCATGAGCCGATGGGCGCTCGTGACGTTCTTTGAGGATCAGATCGCCCGGGCGAAACAGAATCGCGTGCTGTTCTCCCTGCATTTGAAAGCCACGATGATGAAGGTCTCCGACCCGATCATTTTCGGCCATGCGGTCCGGGCCTTCTTCAAGGACCTGTTTGCCAAGCATGCCGAAACTTTCGCCGCACTGGGGGTCGACCTGAAAAACGGTTTTGGCGATTTGCTGGAGAAAATTCAGACGCTGCCCGCGGATAAAAAAGCCGCGATTGAAGCCGACATTCAAGCCGCCTACGCCAACGGGCCGGCGCTCGCGATGGTCAATTCCGACAAGGGCATCACCAATCTTCACGTGCCGAGCGATGTCATCGTCGACGCATCCATGCCCGCCATGATCCGCACCTCCGGCCAGATGTGGAACGCCCAGGGCAAAGCCCAGGACACCCTCGCCGTAATCCCCGACAGCAGCTACGCAGGCGTTTATCAGGCGACGATCGATTTCTGCAAAAAGAACGGCGCGTTCGATCCGAAGACCATGGGCTCGGTCCCGAACGTCGGCCTCATGGCCCAGGCCGCAGAGGAATATGGCTCGCACAACAAGACGTTTGAGATGCCCGGCAAGGGCCGGGTTCAGGTAACTGA
>JBEHXD010000214.1:0-8371 GCA_048498875.1 Verrucomicrobiota bacterium | reverse complement strand
TAAAAAGTCTGACGCGCGATCTGATCAATGGTTTCGCGGGAAAAATGCAGGGAAATGGCATCGTTCAGGGAACCGAAACCCATTTGATCGAAAGCCCTGACCCCAATTTTTGGGCCAGTTGGTCTTTCCACCGTAATCACATTCCGGGCTCGGCGCGTACGGAGTGTAAGCTGCGCCGCGTATCCGTATCCTAGCGTAAGCGGTTATTTCTTCTGACCGTAATAGGCCCCGGGGCCGTGCTTGCGTTTGAAATGCTTGTTCAGCAACTCGGGTTCGATGGCCTTCAATTTTGGTTCAAGTTGCAGTGACATGAGCGCCATGTCCGCGCAACATTCGGCGGCGACTGCGACCTCGACGGCCTTGGCCACCGTGTTGCCCCAGGTGAACGGTGCGTGGCGGTTGACCAGCACCGCAGGGCAGTCGAGCGGGTCGATTTTCGCGAAGCGCTCGAGGATCACATTGCCGGTTTCCCATTCGTAGGCGCCGTTGCCGATTTCCCCGGCGGTCATTTTTCGCGTCACGGGAATTTCCCCGTAAAAGTAGTCGGCATGAGTCGTGCCAAAAATCGGGACGGCGCGTCCGGCCTGCGCAAAGGCCGTGGCGCACGAGGAGTGCGTGTGGACGATGCCGCCGACGCCGGCGAATCCGAGGTACAGGCGGCGATGCGTCGGCGTGTCAGAGGACGGATTGAGTTTTCCCTCGATTTTTTTCCCCTCGAGATCGACGAGCACCATGTCCGCCGGCTTGAGCACCGAGTAATCCACGCCACTGGGCTTGATGGCGAAAATTCCTTTGGCGCGATCAATGGCACTCGCATTGCCAAACGTGAGATTGATCAGACCATACTTCGGCAGCAGCAGGTTGGCTTCGTAGGCTTCGCGTTTGAGTTCGGTCAACATGGTGGGAGAAATTTGGGATTTAATTCAGAGGTGGCCCGCGAAACACGCGAATGACGCGAAATGAGAATGAAAAAACAGTGGATTCGGATCGTAGTTACCAGCGTTCTCTGGAGTTTGGTTTCGCGTTTTTCGTGTGTTTCGCGGGCCAATTCCGGCTTTTGGCTTAGCGGCGCTGCTTGAGCTGGTCGAGCATTACGGCGCCGAGGAGAATCGCGCCGCGGACGATGTATTGGTATTCGTAAGTGATGCTTTTGAGATTCATGGCATTTTCCACGATGCCCATGATGAAGACGCCGGCGATGACGTAGCTCATGCGGCCGACGCCACCGCTGAGCGACACGCCTCCCAGCACGCAGGCGGAAATGATGGAGAGTTCGCTGCCTTGCGCGACCTTTGGGTCGCCGATTCCGAACTGTCCGGCCAGCAGCACGCCGGCGAGGGTGGCCACGATGCCTTGCAGGGTGAAGATCGTGATCTTGACGCGATTGACGTTGATGCCGGCGAGGCGCGCCGCCTCCTCGTTGCCACCGATGGCGAGGGTGTTGCGGCCAAAGGTGGTGCGCCGGAGGATAAAACCGAAGATCGCGAACAGCGCGAGACACACCCAGACCGGGACCGTGATTTGAAACAACAGCCGGCCGGTGTCGTCGCGAAAAACCGGATAGGCTGCGCTGACGAGATTGAGCATCGCTTCGTTGGCGATGCCGATGGATTTTCCATCGGCGAAAACGAACGCCAGGCCCTTTACCATCATCATGGTGGAAAGCGTGGTGATGAGCGGGTTGATCTTGAAACGGGCCACCACCACGCCGTTGACGAGTCCGACCAGCGCTCCGAATGCAAGCGCCGTCCCAATCGCGAGCGGGAGACTGCCGCCGTGGCGGAGAATGAGCGCGCACAGTACCCCGCCGGCGGGTATCAGTGTGCCGACGGAAAGGTCGAAATTTCCCGATGCGAGGCAGAACAACATGGTCGTGGCGACGATGCCCACGGTGGAAACCTGCAGCAGGAGGTTGCCCATGTTCATCACCGAGCCGAAATTATTGACGGTGGCCCAGCATACCAGGATTAGTACGACGAGGATGAGTTGCATGCCTGCCCGGTCGAGCAGTGCAATAAAGGGGTGGGTGGGCTTACCGGCGGGTGAACTCATGGGTCAGGCGACAGAGGTTTTTTCAACGGGTAGTGCCTGGGCGAGGACGCGTTCGGGCGTGGCTTCGGCGCGATCGAAAATGGCGGAGATGGCGCCCTCGCGCATGACGGCAATGCGGTCGGCGAGGCCGAGGACTTCGGGCAGATCGCTGGAAACGACGACGATGCCGGTGCCTTCGCGGGCCAGGCGGAAAATGATCTGATAAATTTCGCTCTTGGCGCCGATGTCGATGCCGCGCGTCGGCTCGTCGAGCAACAACACGCGGATTTTCGTCGAGAGCCAGCGACCAAGGATTACCTTCTGCTGGTTGCCGCCCGAGAGATGCTTGATCAACTGGTGCGGGGTGGGCGTTTTGACGTTGAGGGAACTGATCTGCTGCTGCGCATTGGCTTTTTCCCAGGTTTCGTTGATCAGGCCACCAAACCGCACATGCGCCCGACGCGCGCTGAGATTGCAGTTCTCCATCACTGAAAGGATGGGGACGATGCCTTCCTTCTTTCGGTCTTCGGTGCAATAGACCAACCCTGCTTCGATCGCGTCGCGCGGGCTTCGGATCGGAGTTGGCCGGCTGTTCACCTTGATCGTACCGGCAGTGATGGGCTCGGCGCCGAACAATAATTTCAGCAATTCGGTCCGTCCCGCCCCCACGAGACCGAACAAACCGAGAATTTCCCCCTGCGCCACTTGGAGTGAAACGGGCGAGGCCACGCCGCGGCCGGTCACGCCGGCAATCTCGAGCGCGGGAGCTCCCTGCGGTCTCGAGGTGTAGCCAAACACATCGGCGATATCCCGTCCCACCATGTCCTGCACGAGCATGGCCGGAGTGATGTCCGCCAGTTTTTCATAAGTGCGGACGTGGCGTCCGTCGCGCAGCACCGTGCAGGCGTCGCACAGTTTGAAAATCTCCTCCATGCGATGGCTGACGTAAAGGATGGCGCAGCCGCTGTCGCGAAGTTCGCGAATGACAGTGAAGAGCTTGTCGATCTCGCGCGCGGACAGGCTGCTCGTCGGTTCGTCGAAGGCGATGACCTTCGCTCCGCGGCTGAGCGCCTTGGCGATTTCCACCATCTGGCGCTGGCCGATCTGCAAGCGTGACAATTTCAGGTCGGGGTCGATCGTTTCGCCGAGCCGTTTCAACAGCCCCGACGCCTGCTCGCGCAGTTGCGCGCGATCGACAATTCCTTTTCGCGCCGGAAGATGGCCGAGGTAAATATTCTCGGCGACCGTCATCTCGGGAATCAGATGCAGCTCCTGATAAATGACCGCCACGCCGGCAGCCATGGCGTCCGCGGTGGAGTTAAACACATGCGCAGCGCCACCGATGCGGAACTGGCCTGAAGTCGGGGTGTGCGCGCCGCTCAGGGCTTTCAGCAGGGTGGATTTGCCCGCGCCATTTTCTCCCATGAGCGCGTGGATGGATCCCGGGCAAACGCCGAAGCTGACCCCTTTGAGCGCGGTGACGCCGGGATACGTCTTGGTGACGTCTTCGAATTGCAGGTACGGCACGTTGGAGGTCACTGGGGCAATGATGTTTCCCGGAGGAAAAACGAAGGTAGAGGCGATATACTCAAGCGATTTTCCACTTATCGCACTTTAGTCTATCATTCTAAGCAAAGAATCCATGTTCGCGGGCTTAAGTGCCTGGTTGTGGTGGAACCCGTCCGGAGGCCGGGTTTTGCCTTCGGGTGGATCGAACAAACCCGCCCGGAGGTCGGGTTCCACCGGTCGAATGGTTACTCGATGATCCCTTCCTTCTTCAGGATCTGCTCGAAGTTTTCGCGCGTGATTAGCGTGCCTTCCGAACGCGTATCGAGCGGTGGTTGCGTGCCGTCTTTGATCCACTTGTAGAGCATTTCTGCCGAGGCAAACCCTTCGCCGGGGGCCGAGGCCAGCATCGAACCAAAGAACGGGGTGGGCTTGGCCTTGCGCAGCTCGTCGATGCAGTCCGTGCCATTGATGCCGATGCCGATGGCGGTGTCGGCGCTGAACCCGCGTTGCTCCACGGCGCGGACGGCGCCGAGGACGGCGGAATCATTCATGCCGAGAATCAGCCAGTGCTTCACTTCCGGATGCTGGGTCAGAAGCACGTTGGCGGCGTCGAAGCTGCCGGGAATGTCGGTGGTTTTCTGCGCGGCCTTGTAGATCTTGTCGGCGGGAATGCCGGCGGCCTTCAGGGCGGCGATGGAATTGTCCGTACGTTCACGCGCGGTGTCGAGCTCTTCAAAGGTGATCGCACACACGGCGGTTTCTCCTGCGGGCCAGTTCCGTTTTTTCATTTCGGCGGCGAGCGCTTCGCCCTGCTTCGTGCCGATGCGTGACGCCGACATGCCGACATAAGGCACTTCCTTCATGAATTTTCCGTCCTGGACGAACTGGTCGTCGACGATGACCACCTTCAACCCGCGCTGCTTGGCGCGAGCCATGATGGCGGGTCCGAGGCGGACATCCGGGGTGCAGATCACGAAACCCTGGGCGCCGGCCACCGCGAGATTGTCGATCATGCCCATGACTTTCTCGCCGTCCTGCACACCTTGCTTGATCAGTTCGAACCCGTATTGGGCGGCGGCCTTGTCGGCGCCTTTCCACTCAAACTGGAACCACGGCTCCTCGGGTTGCTTTACGAGATAACCGATTTTGATTTTGCCGGCCGCGGCCGGAGCGGCGGCGTCGGTGGAACTTGCGGCGGGCTGCTTGCTGCAGGCGGCGGCAAAGAGAACGGCACAAGACAAACCAAAGCTAAGCAGGCGGGATACGTTCATTGGGGGGATGTAGTTGGAAAGTACGGATAGTTCCGATTCTGCGAGTCAGGTTCCGCAGGATCGGAAAAAACACCGCCGAAGCAATCAGGACAAGCCTGCCGCTTCGGCGGACGAAAACTGCAAGCAGGGCTTTACTGCAATCACACGCGCAAGCCTTGGGCGAGCACGTAGTAGAGGTCGTTTTGCCGAAGTTCTGTCTTAAAATCCCGCAGGTTCGTGTCGGCATCGATCACTGCCAGCTCAATCCCCGCGATTTCCGCGAAATCCTCGAGGTGTTCGGTGGTGACCGAGTAGCTGTAGCCCGTATGGTGGGCGCCGCCGGCCAGAATCCATGCGGCGCAGGCGGTTTTGAAGTTCGGCTGACATTCCCACACCGCGCGGGCGACCGGCAGCTTCGGCAGCTTGGGTGTTTTGACCGCCTTCACCTCGTTCACGATCAGGCGGAAACGATTGCCCATGTCGACCAGTGAGGCGTTGAGCGCGGGACCGGCCGGCGCATCGAACACGAGGCGGACAGGATCGTCCTTGCCGCCGATGCCGAGCGGATGAATTTCCAGTGTCGGCTTGGTCGCGGCAATGGTCGGGCAGATTTCCAGCATGTGCGAACCGAGCACCTGATGGCCCTTTGGCGAAAGGTGGTACGTATAATCCTCCATGAAGGAAGTCCCGCCGGGAAGGCCATCGCCCATGACTTTCATGGCGCGAAGCAATGCGGCAGTCTTCCAGTCGCCTTCCGCGCCGAAGCCGTAGCCGTCCGCCATTAGGCGCTGGGAAGCGAGACCCGGAAGTTGGGTCAAGCCATGGAGATCTTCGAAGGTGGTGGTGAAACCCTTGAATCCGCCTTCCTCGAGGAAGGCACGGATGCCGAGCTCGGCCTGGGCGCCTTCGCGCAGCGAGGAGTGGCGTGAGCCGCCTTTGCGCAATTCCTTCGCGACGGCGTAGGAGTCTTCGTATTCCGCGCAAAGCGTGTCGACGGCCTTGTCGCTGACGGCTTTTACTTTCGCGGTCAGGTCGCCCATGCCGTAGCCGTTGGTCGCAAAGCCAAACCGGATTTCCGTGGCGACCTTGTCGCCCTCCGTCACCGCGACCTGGCGCATGTTGTCGCCGAAGCGGGCAAAGCGCGCGCCCTGCCAGTCGTGCCACGCGCGCGCCACGCGCACCCAGGCGCCGAGGCGTTGCTGCACTTCGCTGTCGCTCCAGTGGCCGACGACCACCTTGCGGGAAAGACGCAGGCGCGAGTGAATGAATCCCGCCTCGCGATCGCCGTGGGCGGCCTGATTCAGATTCATGAAATCCATGTCGATCGTCGACCACGGCAGGTCGCGATTGAACTGCGTGTGCAGGTGACAGAACGGTTTCTTCAACGCAGTGAGGCCGCGAATCCACATTTTCGACGGGGAAAACGTGTGCATCCAGAGGATGAGGCCGGCGCATTTCGGATCGGCGTTGGCGTCGAGGCAAAGCTGCGTGATCTCGTCGGGCGTGGTGAGCAGCGCCTTGAAGACGATGTCGACCGGGATGTGCTTGGAGCCGTCGAGCGCCTCGGCGACTTCGCGCGCGTTGGCCGCGACCTGTTTAAGCGGGCCGGGCCCGTAAAGATGCTGCGAGCCGCAGACGAACCAGATTTCAGAAGGAGCGAGTTTCATGGAAAGGGAATGCAGTTGAGAGGTGAGGGCTGGGAGTTGAGAGAGGGACTGGGAGTCGCTCCTTGGGAGCGGTCGGTTGGAAGGGAGGGTTTTTGCGACTGCTGCGTTTCCGCTCCCCGAGCCCAGCCGTCTGTCATTCTGAGCAACGCGAAGAATCCACGTTCACGCCAATGGCATCACGTTCGTTGCTGATGGATTCTTCACTGCGTTCAGAATGACAGGCTTCGGAGGTGAAAAGTCGTTTATTCCAACGTCAGCACCACGACCGACTTGGCGGGCAGGTTGACGGTGAGGGTGTTGCCGTTGACTTGCGCGCCGGTGAAAGGCTGCGGTTTGACTGTCTCGGGGGCGGCGAACGTATTGTGGTCCTGCATCGCACCGGAGGTGAGCACGCGGCCCGTGGGGGCCTTGGCAGAGATCCCGGCCAGGGTGCAGGCGACGGAGATCGCGCTGTTCGGGTTGGCGTTCACGAGGGACAAATGCACTTTGCCGGCGGCATCGCGCGACGCGGCGGCGCTGATCGCGGGAATCGATTCGCTGCCCAGCGTGTAGTTCGGCGAGGAAAGCGAAACCGGGATGGAAGTCGCACCTTGGTGCACCTTGTACATTTCAAAGACATGGTAGGTCGGCGTGAGCACGATCTTGTCCTTGTCGGTCAGGATCATCGCCTGGAGCACGTTGATCATCTGGGCGATGTTGGCCATCGAGACGCGGTCAGCATGGTTTTGGAAAAGGTGCAGATTCAGGCCGGCCACGATCGCATCGCGCAGCGTGTTTTGCTGCTGGAGAAAACCCGGGTTGGTGCCAGGCGTCGGGTCATACCACGTGCCCCATTCGTCAACGACCAGACCGACGCGCTTTTGCGGGTCGTATTTGTCCATGATCGCGGAGTGCTTCACCAGGAGGCCTTCCATGCGCAAGGTGTGCTTCAGCGTGGAGAACCAGGCGGACTCATCGAACTCCGTGGCCGAGCCTTTCGCTTTCCAGTTGTCGGTCGGAAGCGTGTAGAAGTGAAGCGACAGACCATCCATCTGTTTGGTGGCGCTCGACATCAGGGCTTCGGTCCACGCAAAGTCGTCGGCGTTCGGACCGCCGGCGACGCGCTTGATTTTGCTGCCGCCGTAATTTTTGACGAAGGTGTTATAGCGGCGGTACTGGTCGGCGTAGAATTCCGGGCGCATATTGCCGCCACAGCCCCAGCTTTCATTGCCGACCGCGACGTAGGAAATCTTCCATGGATCCTTGCGGCCGTTCGCGCGGCGCAGGTTGGCCATCGGCGAATTTGCATCGGAGGTCATGTACTCGACCCATTCCATCTCCTCCTGCACGGTGCCGCTGCCGACGTTCAAGCAAACGTAGGGCTCGGCGCCGATGAGTTCGCAGAAATCGAGAAACTCATGCGTGCCGAAGGCGTTGTTTTCCACGACGCCACCCCAATGGGTGTTGATCATGGCGGGCCGCTTCTCGCGCGGGCCGATGCCGTCCTTCCAGTGATATTCGTCCGCAAAGCAACCACCCGGCCAGCGCACCACGGGCACTTGCAGTTGTTTGAGCGCGGCGATCACGTCGTTGCGCATGCCGCGGGTGTTCGGAATCGGGGAATCCTCGCCGACCCAGATGCCGCCGTAGATGCAGGTGCCGAGATGTTCGGCGAACTGGCCGTAGATCGTGCGATTGATCACTGCGCCGGGTTGATCGGCGCGCACGGTGAGGGTGGCGGTGGCGTCGGCGGCACGCGTCGTGAGTGCGGTGGTGATGCAGAGCGCAAACAAGGCCAGGCGACGGAGAGCGGTTAACGAGGGCAGGAGTTTCATGTGAGATGGGAGTAGGAATTTGTGGCTGGGGTATGATCAGCGTGATGTTTCATTCTGAGCGCAGCGAAGAATCCACGCGCGCGAGGATGATATGTTCTGC
>JBEHXD010000213.1:0-8418 GCA_048498875.1 Verrucomicrobiota bacterium | reverse complement strand
GAAGGCCTCGATCCGCAGGACCTCTATTGTGGTGTGCGCATCCCCCTGCCGGCCGATTTGAAAACCGCGAAGGAAATTCAAACCTGGCACAAGAATAACGACGGCCACTGGTACGAGACGATTCCGCCCAACGACAACGGCTACGCGGAGAAATGGTTCCTGCGCACCCAGGATCTCGTGGATAAATATCATCCCGACCTCGTTTATTTCGACGACGATGAGTTGCCGCTCGAACACTTCGGCCTCGATCTCGCCGCCCATTACTACAACTCCAATCTCCAGCAGCATGGCGGCCGTCTCGAAGCCGTCATCAACGGCAAGCATCCCAGCGCCGAGCGCGCGCCCGCACTGGTGCCCGACATCGAGCGCGGCGTCGCGGAAGCGATTCGTCCGGAGCCCTGGCAGACCGACACGTGCATCGGATCGTGGCATTACGACCGCCGCATTTTCGAACAGCATAAATACAAGACGGTCGCCCAGGTGGTGCGCATGCTCTCCGACATCGTGAGCAAAAACGGGAATCTGCTCCTCAGTGTTCCGGTGCGCGGCAACGGCGAACTCGACGAAGACGAAATCGCCTTTCTGCAAGGTGTCGCCCAATGGATGGACATCAATGGCGACTCTATTTTTGGCACGCGCCCCTGGAGTATTTACGGCGAAGGACCCTCGACCGTGGAGGCGCACGAAGGCGGCCAGTTTGGCGGCGCCCGCGACGTCCGCAGCAAACCCTACACATCAGCGGATGTTCGTTTCACCACAAAAAATGGCGCGCTTTACGCCATCGTGATGGAGCGTCCCGCCGCCGGCCAGCCCGTCATTCTGACTTCCCTCGCGAGTGGATCGGCACATCTCGCCGGTCACAAAGTCACCTCGGTTTCGCTGCTGGGTGCTTCCGTTGAACCCAAGTGGCATCAGGATGAAACCGGATTGCACGTTGAACTCCCGGCAAAGCTGCCCGGCGACTACACGCTGGCCTTAAAAATCGGCGGCGTGTTGTAGTTCTTCAAACGGATGGGTGGTAGGGCGGACAGCCCTCACGGCACGAGATCCCAGACATTCAAACTCAACGCGCGGTCGCCGGATGCATCGGCGACCACCAGCGCAATCGCCGCATGGGATTCGATCCATTGCTGCAGTTGATCCCGCGTCCACGTTACAGCCGGTTTGTTTTCGATCCGGGTGATCAGGGCCCCGGTCACCAAGTGCGCCGCCGCCGCCGGACTTCCCGGGATGACTCCGGCAATCCGCCAGCCACCCGGATCGGCATAGAGGCTGAGCCCGTCGGAACGTTCCGGCTTGGGCGGAATCGGTGCAGCATCGTCATCGCACAACCACACTTCGTTGGTCGAACGGTGAAAGATCACGCAAAACCGCTCCAGTGAGCGCACGCCTAGGCTAGGCAATGCCGGGGAAATGACTGCCACCGGTTCGATTTCCCTAACGTCGCCCAAGTCAAGGCTGCCGGCCAGACGACCGATCCCCTCACGCCCGACCTCCCCCAACACCGCCACCAGCGAACCAATGCGCGGGGCCTGCTTCCATTGCAACGAAGCCACGAGGTCGGTTGAAATCTGCAACGCCTGGTTCGCGCCCGTATCGATCATCACATTCACCGGTTTTCCCTGAATCTGCGCCCGCACAAACGGCACGTCTGCAGTCTCGACCACCGGCAGGATTGCCCGAACGGGCGGAACAGCTTCCGGCCACCGGGAACTGAGGAGCACGCGATGGTTCGGAAAATCGAGGCCGAGAAACAGATCCGAAAAAAGAGGAAAGCCCAGCGCCCCGTCGACTCGTCCACCTCCGGTCTGGGAAAGAGTTTCGAAAGAGTCGGAGACGGCCGCGGGCACCCCCTCGAAGCACACTGCGCCCAGCGTCACGGTCCCTAAAACCACGTGCGTGACGTCGGTAAAATTTCCGAATCCATTCTGCGCGAGAAGCGCGTCGTCGTCGGAATCCTGCACGATTGCCCCCACGGCTTCGGCCACCTCGGGAGACACCAGAGTGAAGGAGCATCCGGTATCCACCATGAAACGAAAAGGTCCACGACCATTGATACTGACATTAACGAACAATGTGTGGCTGGAAATTTCCGCCGGAACGGACACCGGCCCGTCGATCCGGGTAATGAGCGGAGCATTTTCGCGATTCATCTCCGCAAAAACCGGCCAGGGAAGGCAGAGCAGGATGCCGACGCATCGAATTAAATGAGACCATCTCATGGTGGGCGGGAAATTGGTTTTCGACTGATAAAAGGTACTCGCACACGCCCTCTGCTTGCCCATGCCGTGCCATGCGATCGTTTCCACTAAGATGCTTTCGTGAGACAGGTTGCCGCGAAACACTGAGTTGTTTTTTGCTCAGACCGGTCGGCGAAATACCGCCGGGTGGTGAATTACTAACCAGTTTCAACAGGCACCGCATCGCAATCACGCCACCCAGCCGGCGAATGATTTAATCACACCAGCCCCGTTCCGCTGGCCTCGCCGTTTTGTTCAAACCGGAGTCCGTACAACTTAAGTTTCTCCCGCACCGTCAGGCGGGACCACCCGAGCAACTGCGCCATCTGCGTGATATTTCCGGCCGTGGTGGCCTGGGCCTGTGCGAGCAGCTCGCACTCGACCGAGGTGAACATATTGGCGATGGCGCCGGCACCGGGTTCGCGTCGGGCACGCGTCAGCGCCTCCTCACACAGTGCAGTCAAAGACCGACCCGCCGCATCCGCAGTGCCGCCCACCGGTCCCTGGATGAGAGCCGCCCGCGCCGCCTCTTCCGTAATCGCGTAACCATGGGCGCCGAGGAGCATGCGTTTCACCACGTTTTCCAGCTCCCGCACATTGCCGGGCCACGATTGCGCCGCGAGAAATTTTGCCGCCGCCGGCTGCACCGCGGCCACGCCGCCAAGATCCGCGCCGTGACGCATGACAAAATACTTCAGCAACGCGGGAATATCTTCACGCCGCTCCCGCAAGGGCGGCACCGAAATCACGACAACATTGAGCCGGTACCAAAGATCTTCGCGGAATTTTCCTCCCGCCACCAGCGAAGCCAGGTCGCGGTGGGTGGCAGCAATGACGCGCACGTCGACGGGAATCGACTCCCGTCCGCCCACACGGGAGATCACGCGCTCCTGCAGCACGCGCAGCAGTTTCGCCTGCGTTTCCAGTGAGAGATCGCCGATCTCATCGAGAAAAAGCGTGCCCTGATCGGCCTGCTCGAACCGTCCGATGCGCCGCGTTTCCGCTCCGGTAAAAGCCCCGCGTTCATGACCGAAAAGTTCGCTTTCCAAAAGATTCGCCGGAATCGCCGCGCAGTTGACCGCCACAAAGGCCTTGCCCTTGCGATCGCCGTGTTGCCAGAGCGCACGGGCGACCAGTTCCTTGCCGGTACCCGTCTCGCCGAGAATCAGAATTGAGACCGGTTTATCTGCGACGCGGCCAATCTCCTTGTAGACCGCCTGCATGGCGCGGCTTTGTCCGACCAATGCAACCTCCCGTGGCGGTTCAACCCCCAGGGCAATTTTCTCGCGTCCCCGCCGACCGGCGTTTGCCGCCCGCGTCACCACCGGAAACAATTCCTCCATCTCAAAAGGCTTGAGGATGTAATCGAATGCCCCGCGGCGGGTGGCTTCAATGGCCGTCTCGGTCGTGCCATGCGCAGTCATCAACACCACCGGAAGATTCGGCAGATCGCTTCTCAGCGCATCGATCAATTCCAGGCCGGAAACACCGGGCATGCGCAGGTCGGTCAGCACGCAATCGAAATCCTCCTCCAGCGCCGCCGTCAGCCCGCGGCTGCCATCGGGAAAACCGACCACTTCGTACCCTTCGCCGGCCAGCACACGCTCAAGCGCGATGCGCGCCGAAGCATCGTCGTCGATCAGGCAAATCCGCAGCGGACTACTCATTGGCTCCCATGCTGGCGCGCCGGTTCGCGAATGGGCAAGCACACAAGAAACCGGGTACCCGCACCGGGTGCGCTCTGGAATTTAATTTCCCCGCCCAGATTGTCCACCAGCCGTGCCACGATCGACAGACCGAGGCCGGTGCCCGCCGATTTGGTGGTGAAAAACGGATCGAAGAGCCGGGGCTGCAAGTTGAGCGGAATTCCGGGACCATTGTCGGTGACTGACAGCAATGCCACCTCCCCCATTTTTCCACGCACTGCGCCCCGCTCGCGACGCAGGGCGAGATCGATGCGGCCCGGGTTGCCCTCGAAGGCTTCCTGGGCATTTCGCACGAGATTCAGCATGATTTGTCGGAGTTGGTTCGGATCAATCTCCACGCCCACCGCAATCGTGGTCTCCACGGTGAGATCGATGCCGGCCCCTGTCAGTTCCGGTTTCACGAAGGCGCCAAACTCCCGGAGCCACGCCGAAAGCTCCACCGGGCTGAGGGCCGCGTCGGCGGGTCGGGCGTAGCCCAGCACATCGCGCACGATCCGTTCCAGTCGATCCACCTCATTGGTAATCGCCTGCACGTCCTCGCGACTTTCCTCCGAGGACGGCAACCGGCGCAACGTGTAGAGGCGGGCCTTGATCGCGGTCAGCGGATTGCGGATTTCATGCGCCACACCGGCGGCCAGCGTACCCAAAGCCGCGAGTTTTTCCCGTTTGGCGAGCAACGTTTCCGTGTCGACCAGCTGCTCGCGCAGCGGGCGCACCACATCTCCGTAAAGGAAGATCACCACCACCGCGATGGCCGCCAAAAGCAGTCCGAGACAAACGAAGATGAGCGTTCGCATCCAGCGAAGGGATGAGAGCGACGCCTCCAGCAGCTGACGAAGCCCCTCATCGTGTGCGGCGGCAAAGTCGTCCGCGATGCTTTGCAGCCGGTTCGCATTGTCGTCGAACATCACGATCGCGTCGCGATCCAATCCCTCGCTCCAGCCATTGGTCTGCACGCTCAACGCATCCAGCTTCGCGAAGTACGACCTGGTTTCGGCGGCAATTTGGTCGACGATCTTTTTTTCGCCTTCGCTGAGCGCACTGGCCTGGCGCGCACTCAGCCATCCGCTCAGTTCCCGTCTTTTCCCTTCAATCACCGCAATGCTGTCATCGGGCGCATCCGCACCGACCCGAAGCAGGGCGCCATGCAAATCATCCACCCCGGCCCGGAATTGCCGCGCGAGCATGGCGGCGTCGAGTTCCACATGAGCCAGCTGGCGCAGCTTGTCACTCGCGTCGCGCTGCACCTCCACCGCCAGTTTCACACAAATCAACACGGCAACCACCAGCGCGGCCACCAATGCCACCAGCCGGCGCCTGAACGCGTGGGAAGGATTGTTCACAGGTGGTCAGTCAGTTACCAGTGGGCGGTCATTGGATACGCATCACCGGCCGGCGGTAAAATTTCCCGCAATTCGCAAATACCTGCCGGCCAGAAAGGAACGATTTTTCCCACCGGGGCACAAAACCAGCAAATGAATGAGCATGCATCTTCGACACGACGAACCGGCCGCGAGTGCCACGGCAGTGGCATCCTTCGATGAAAAACTTTCCCCGCAAGTGTTGGTCGTGGATGATTCCCGTCATGTCCGTGATTTCATGGCGCTGCTGCTTGAGCTCGGTGGCTACCGGGTTTTGAAGGCCCAGGACGGAAACAGCGCCCGGGAGCTCCTTCAAACCGAGCGTCCCCACCTCGTCATCAGCGATCTCGAGATGCCCGCCGGTGACGGCTGGGACGTGCTCACTTACTGCCATGCCCGGCATCCGGACCTGCCCGTGTTGATAGTTTCCAGCGCGCCCTTCGGCCGGCGACCCGAGGTCGAAAGCTGGGCCGCTGGCTATCTACCCAAGCCGCTCAACCTCCCCCAATTTCACCACGAAGTCGAACGACTCCTCACCCGCGTCGCCCGGTAGACTGTTTCAAATTTCAATTGGTCGATAAATGCCAAAGGCCGCCCGGAATTCATGCCATGTTTCGTTCACTTCTGACCCGGCCCATGATGTTGAAGTTTACCTATGCAGCCCTGACTGCCGCACAAATGCTCGGCTGGATCACGTACGCCCGGGCGAGTGAGTCCGCAGTTCCAAACACTCCGCCGGCAGCACCTCCGCCCACGAATTCGTTACCTGCAGTACGACGGGCGCTGCGTGAATTCGACCGGTTTCTTGATCACCACCCATTGCTCGAATCACGCATCCGCCTCCATCCGCATCTGGTGACGGGCAAATCTTGCCTCGATAAAAATCCCGAACTGGCGGATTTTCTCCGGACCAATCCCGAGGTTGATGCCGGCCTTCAAATCTATCCGCGGTATTTCATCAACCGCGCGTTGCTGCAGCAAGCCAGGGCTCCGCTCTCGTTCCGCGAGCTTGCTCCGCTCAAGGATGTGTTCCAGACGCAGCCGGAACTCGAACAGGTGCTGCTCAAAAATCCTGAACTGATCCACGATCAGGCATTCCTGGATTCACATGAATTGCTTCGCGAGTGTCTCGCCCACCATCCCCCTCTGGCCCGGGTTTTCCTTTCCTCCCCCGCTCTTCCTTCTTCGAAATAACATGCCACGATCCTTTCAACCGTCCAAATCGCGCGAATCCACCGCCCAGTTGCTCCAGGAAATGGCGCGGTTCCGCTCAACTAAACGGCCTCCTGCTTCCCCGGACAGCCCCACCATTCTGCTGGTGGATGATGACGTCGGCGTGCTGGTCAGCCTCGCCCGGGTTCTCCTGCTCGAAAAGTGGCAGGTGATCACCGCCCAAACGGGCGAAGAAGCCCTGGAATGCCTCAACGAAAGACAACCCGATCTCATGATCACCGACTTGAACATGGGAGACATCAGCGGCTGGGACCTGCTGTTTCACGAAAATATGCAGCGACCGGGCATGCCGATATTTGTCATCACCGCACTCCCGCCCTCCATCATCGGTGGAGCCGATTGTTTCGCGACCGAGTTTTTCCAAAAACCGCTGAATCTTGACGCCTTGGTTGCGGCCATTCGCCGAACTCTCGGTCTGGCCCAACCCGCGCATTTTCAAAGTTAGTTCGCCGCGGAAAGCCAATCTACCGGCGAAATCCCGATCGCAAGCCGCCTTCGCCGAAAACAGTTTCGCTTACTCCTTCCCGCCATGGTCGCAATCATTCGCAAGTGGACGCATTTCCTCCGTCGGGATCCTTCCGAAATAAAATTTTCCCTCCTTCGTCCTCACTATCTTCCCGCCTGGAAACGAAGCATCGATCTCGCCTGCTGCCTAGTGGCATTGCCTCCACTCGCGCTGTTCACGCTCGTGATGAGCATAATCACGCGATTGGTTTCGCCCGGACCGGTGTTCTTCCGACAGGAACGCGTCGGCTGCCTGGGCCGGCGATTTAAAATCTATAAATTCCGCACGATGCATCCCGGCGTGGATACCGCCGTACACCGGAACCATTTTCAGGAGCTCGTGAAGAGCAACGCCCCGATGCTAAAACTGGATTCACGCCACGATGCCCGCATGATCGCAGGCGGACGCTTGCTCCGGGCTTCGGGCCTGGATGAATTGCCGCAGATCATCAACGTGCTCAAAGGCGAAATGAGCATTGTCGGTCCGCGTCCCTGTCTGCCCACCGAGTTCGCCTCGTACCAACCGCAGCAGCGTTTTCGCTGCGCCGCCATGCCCGGCCTGACCGGATTGTGGCAGGTCTCGGGAAAGAATCGCACCACCTTTCAGGAGATGATCAGGCTGGATCTTCATTATGCGGAAACCAAATCCCTCCCGCTGGACCTGAAGATTATTTTGATGACGCTCCCCATCCTGATCGGGCAAATCCAGGAGTCCACCGCCCGCAGTCCGATCAAGTCGACCGGCCTCTCACCGCGTCGAGAAGCGGAAGATCGTGCTCGATTGATAGGTAGCGCCCGGACGCAGCACCGTTGACGGAAATTTTGGCTGGTTGATCGAATCCGGATAATGCTGGGTCTCCAACACCACCGCGCTGCGATAGGGATACGCCTTGCCCGCTTTTCCCTCGAGCTCACCGTCGAGAAAATTGCCGCTGTAGAACTGCAGGCCCGGCTCCGTGGTGAGCACTTCGAATACACGTCCGCTGGTCGGCTCGTAAACTGTCGCCGCCAGTTCGAGTCCCGCGCCTTTCCGATCGATCACAAAATTATGATCGTAGCCGCCGCCAAATTTCATCTGCTCATCGCGATCATTGATGCGCTCACCAATGCGGTGGGATTTCGTGAAATCAAAAGCGCTTCCCTGCACCGGTTTGATTTCACCGGTCGGAATCAGGCCTTTGTTCACTGGCGTGTAGTGGCCGGCCCGGAGCGTGAGTTCGTGATCGAGAATCGTGCCCCCACCTTCGCCCCGGAGATTGAAATAACAATGGTTGCTCAGGTTCACGGGCGTCGCCGCGTCAGTCGTGGCTTCATAATCGATGCGAAGCCCGTTGTCCGGCGTCATCGAATACGTCACCTGCACCGTCAGGTTTC
>JBEHXD010000212.1:0-8456 GCA_048498875.1 Verrucomicrobiota bacterium | reverse complement strand
CCGTGCCGTGGGAACAGAGATGCTGGCGGTGCACCGGAAAAAGAACGGCGAAAAAATCCAGGTAAGCATCGTCTCCGCCGCCCTGCAAAACCCCGCCGGCGAAAATGCCGGGGTGATGGCGATCATCGAGGACGTCACCGCAAGGAGGCGGACCGAGGAGGAATTGCGGTTGCGCGAAAAAAGCCTGTCCCAGGCGCAACGCATCGCGCACTTGGGAAGCTGGTCGATGGATCTGGCCGACCTGGAGGACATCAGCACAAACCAGGTGCGCTGGTCGGATGAACTTTTCCGATTGCTTGGCTATGAGGCGGGACGGGAGGAGGCAACGCTCGATCGTTTTTTTGAACGGGTGCATCCCGACGATCAAACGGCGGTCAAACTGGCCCTGGGAAAAGCGCTCAACGGCGAATCACCGTTCGACCTCGAGCACCGGCTGCTGCTGTCCAATGGAACGGTTCGCATTGTCCACGAACAGGCGGACATTGTGCGGGACCCGCAAACCGGTCAGGCGGTGCAAATCAGCGGGACCGTCCATGACATCACCGGACAGCGCGAATCCGAAAAGGCGTTGCGTGCGAGCGAAGAGCAGTTGCGCCAGGCGCAAAAGATGGAGGCCATCGGACAGCTCTCGAGTGGTGTGGCGCACGATTTCAACAACCTTCTGACCGTGATCAAAGGCCATCTCGATCTTTTCCAGCTGAAGGGGCAGGTGTCGCCCAAGGTGCTCAACTCGGTGAAACAGATGAGCCACGCGGCGGATCGTGCGTCCACTCTCACCCGCCAGCTGTTGATGTTCAGCCGGCAGCAGGTGATGCAGCAGGCCGATTACAACCTGAACGGGCTGGTTTCAAATTTGTCCAAGATGCTGCGCCGGTTGTTGACGGAAAAAATTGTGATCCAGGTAAACTATTCGCCGCGCCCGGTGATGATTCGCGCCGACGAAGGCATGGTGGAGCAGATATTGCTCAACCTGGCGATCAACGCGCGCGACGCGATGCCCAATGGGGGATGCCTTACGATCACCACGGAGGCTCTGGATCTCAGCGCCCGGCGGGCGGACGGGATTCCGCAGGCCAGGGAGGGGAAATTCGTTTGTCTTGAAGTCAGTGACACGGGGTCGGGAATCGCGCCCGATGTGATGACGCACATTTTCGAACCGTTTTTTACCACCAAGGGCGTCGGGAAGGGAACAGGCCTGGGTCTCGCCATGGTTTACGGGATCATGCAGCAGCACGACGGCTGGATCACGGTCGAGAGCGAAGTGGACAAGGGGACGACGTTCCGGGCTTATTTCCCACGACTTGATTTTGCGACCCTGACGCCCTTCGAGGAGAAAGGCGCTAATGTCCTTCCTGGAGGACACGAGGGCATCCTCGTGGTGGAAGATGAGGCGACGGTACGTCAGGTGGCTGAAGCGGCGCTGGTCAGCCTGGGTTACCGGGTCTTTACGGCCGCGAGCGGGCGGGCCGCACTCACCGCTTGGGAGATCCACAAACCTAGCATCGAATTGTTGCTGACCGACCTGATCATGCCGGAGGGCATTGGCGGAAGGGAGCTTGCTGCGTTGTTGGTCTCGGAAAGCCCGCAACTGCCGGTGATCTACATGAGTGGATACAGCAACGAAGTCGCCGGCGAGGGATTTGCTTTGGAGGAAGGGGTGAACTATCTCCCAAAACCTTTCGACCTCACCAGTTTGGCCAGAATTGTGCGCAATATGCTCAACCAGAGTCTGGTGAATGACCGATGAGTGGCCCTTTCGGCAACGAAGGGGCGAGGACCTCGAAACCTGAGTGATGAACCAGGCTCGCGTCCGCTGGCGAAGTCGATTGAAAGGGGATGAGGGCGGCTTTCTCATTTGTGACATTTGCTTTAGGTTGGCCGGTGCCCCCTTGCATTAGACGAAGGCTTGGTTAAGCTTCTGCCGTTACCCCTTTGTTTAGGACTCCGTGCCTTTTTCAGGTGCGTGTTTTGATTACTGACGGTTCACCCATTTCGTTCGGTAGTTAATAAGAATATCCATGCAAAACGCTGCAGCCATTTTTGGTGGAGCGTTCCTCGCGTCGGAGCATCACGACGAGCCCAAACCCGTTCCGGCAAAGGTGGCTTCAGGCGATTTCAAGCCTTTCGTCTACCGGAAAACCGGTAGTGGCGATTCTTGCCGCTCAACGGATGCGGCCAAATTCTTAAACCGCTCCCTGCAAAATATTTCAATTGTCACTGATAGTCTTTCACCCGCCCGCCCCATGAATGCGCAAGCTTCCAACGACGAAGAAATGTCCCTGCAAGTTCGCCTCGGAACCGCCATCCGCCTGCATCGGCAGAAATTGGGCATCACGCAGGAAGAGCTCGCGTGGCGGGCCGACATGCACCGCACGTATGTCGCGGACATTGAGCGCGGTGGACGCAACGTCACGCTGCGCAGTGTGGGCCACCTCGCCAACGCCCTGCAGGTTTCCGTCGCCGACCTTTTGTCGACGCCCCGCGCCGCGATCGAAAGCTCGCTCGTCGTGGTTCCGGGCAAGGATACTGTGGTGGGGAAAATTCTTCTGATCGAGGACAGTTCCACCGATGCGCAACTGGTGGTGCGGGCCTTCAAGCGTGCCCGTCTGACCAATCCCGTGAAAGTCATCGATAACGGAGAGGAAGCGCTCGATTACCTTTTTCGCACGGGGCCGTTCCGCGGACAAACCCAGCCCCATCCGCAACTCATCCTGCTGGATCTGAAGCTTCCGGGAATTTCCGGCATCGAGGTGCTGCGCCAGTTGAAAAATGAAACCGCCACAAGGGAGATTCCGGTGGTCGTGCTGACTTCGTCGCAGCATGATCGCAACGTGATCGAATGCGGGCGATTGGGGGCGGAGAATTACATCGTGAAACCGGTCGAGTTCGAAAATTTCAGCCGGATCACGTCCGCCATAAATTTGCACTGGACGCTGGTGGCGGGGCAGCCGGCCGAGTATCCGGAAAGCGTCTGATGTCAGGTGAAGTCACGCGAGAAAATCGTGGCCAAGGCTCATGAATGCAGCATCCCGCATACAAAAAGATTTCGATGATTTTCTGATTTCATCACGTTTTTTCCCGGGGGAAGGGAAGGCGGCGTTGTCGGCGGGCCCGGATCATGCGCCGCAAGAGGGCCAGGGAAAATCCGACTGATGGAAATCCGGCTGCAGTTTCCCCTCGGCGTCGTGTCCGGCGGACATTACGAACCTCAAGGCGGTGCCTATTTGTGGGACGCCAGCCTGGTGTGGTTGAATGCGGTTTCCGATGCCGCGATCGCCCTGGCCTACTATTGCATACCTTTTTTCCTGCTGTGGTACGTCCGGCGGAAAAAAGACCTGGGCTTTCGTGAAATATACGTGGGCTTTGCGGTTTTTATTTTTGCGTGTGGCACCATCCATCTGCTGGAAGTCTGGAATATCTGGCACGCCGATTACTGGCTGGAAGGGTTTGTGAAAACGGTGACGGCGGTCATCTCTGCGATCGCAGCCTATCGTTTGTATAAATTGCTGCCCGCGGCAATCCAGGTTCCGAGTCCGATTGCTCTTCAACAAATCAACCGGTCACTGATCGCCGAGGTGGAATCGGGCAAAACCACCCAGGCGCGAATGAACGACCTGACCGAGCAACTCGAGCGGCGCGTCGCCGAACGCACCGCGGCCCTGCAGTCTGCGAATGAGGAACTGCAGCGCCGGATTGCAGAGAGCAACCGGGCGAAGGAGGCGTTGCAGGACAGCGAGGAACTTTTTTTCAAGGCCTTTCGCCACAGCCCCGACTGCCTGGTCATTGTGCGATTGTCGGACCGCACTGTCGTGCGTGCGAACGACGCGGTCGCGCGCCTCTGGGGCACGACGCCCGAGCAGCTGATCGGAAAACCGACGCGGGAATATACGAGCTGGGTCGACGAAAACGACCGGGTCGCCTTCATGGAAACCCTGCGCGAAAAAGGCCAGTGTTTGAACCATGAGACGGACCTGCGGATGACCGACGGTCGCGTCGGCAAGTTCAATGTTTCGACCCGCATGCTGACGATCCGGGGTGAGCCGTGCGCGCTCTCCGTGATGAGCGATATCACCGAGCGCAAAAAGGCGGAGGGCGCGATATCCCTGCTTGCGGCGATCGTTGAATCTTCCGATGACGCCATCATCGGTCGGGACCTGAACGGCCTTGTGACCAGCTGGAACGCCGGGGCGGAAAAAGTCCTGGGCTACACTGCGGTTGAAATGCTGGGCCAGTCGATCGACCGGTTGATTCCCGTGGAACGCAAGGGGGAGGATGTCAAAACGCTTGAACGCATTCGCCGCGGCGAGGGTGTCCGCTCATTGGAGACGATCCGTCTGAGCAAGGCCGGGAAACAGATTGAAGTATCGGTAACCGTGTCCCCGATCAAGGACGCGGGCGGACGGACGGTCGGAGTGTCCAAAATTCTCCGGGATATTTCAGAGGAAAGAAGGGCGGCGGAAGCACGCCGGGAGAGCGAGGCGCGCTACCGCACCTTGTTCGACTACGCCCCGGATGGAATCGTAATTGCGACGCCTGATGGCTATTATCTCGACGCCAATGCCAGCATTTGCCGGATGCTTGGCTACCCGCTCGACGAACTGGTCGGACTGCATTCCTCCGCCATTGTCGCCGAATCCGAGATCCAGTACATCGAACCGGCGATCAAGGCCATTCATGCAGAGGTGGATTACCACCGTGAATGGATGTTCAAGAAGAAGGATGGGACGCTTTTCAGCGCGGAGGTGATCGCCACCATGATGCCCGACGGCAACCTGCTGGCTCTCATCCGCGACGTCACCGAACGAAAAAACGCCGCCCGCGCACTGCGGGAAAAAGACCGGTTGCTGCATTCGGCGGACCGGCGGCTGGCGGAAATCATGCACGGCATGACCGAGGCCTGCTTTGCCCTCGATGAACGGTGGCGGTTCACTTTCGTCAATGATCGCGGAGAGACGTTGTTGCGCCAGCGGCGTGACCAGATGCTGGGCCGGCCGGTCTGGGAGGTGTTTCCCAAAATGGCCGGTACGCCGATCGAAAAGAATTTCCGCCGGGCCCTGGAGGAGCGCACTCCCGTTTCATTCGAAGTATTGTCGCCCCAGACTGACCGCTGGCTCGATATCCGGCTTTTTCCCACGGCGGAAGGCCTCGCGGCGTTTTTCCTCGATATCCACGAACGCAAGCTGGGCGAGGAGGCGTTGCGGGAAAGCGAGGCGCGCTATCGTGGCACCCTGGATCGCATGATGGAAGGCTGCCAGATCATCGGTCGCGACTGGCGCTACCTGTATTTGAACGATGTGGCGGCGTGGCATGGCCGGCGCGCACCCCAGGAATTGCTGGGCAAGACGATCCAGGAAAGCTATCCCGGGATCGAAGGGACGACCATCTTTGCGTCGATCCGGCGCTGCATGGAGAACCAGCACTCGGAACAGATCGAAAGTGATTTCGTTTATCCCGATGGTTCGACGGCATCCTTCCAACTGGGCATCCAGTCGGTTCCGGAAGGGGTTTTCATCCTGTCGTTGGATGTCACGGAACGCAAACAGGCCGAGGTTGCTTTGCGCCGGAGCCGGGAGGAATTCAAGGACCTTTTCGACAATGCCCCCGTCGGCTACCATGAGGTGGACAGCCACGGCCGGTTCGTTCGTGTCAACCAGGCGGAACTGCGGATGCTCGGTTATTCCGCGATCGAACTGGACGGCCGGTATGTTTGGGAAATTGCCGCGGATCCGGAGCAATCGCGACGGGCAGTTGAGGAAAAACTGGCGGGTCGTCCACCGCCATCGGCTTTTGAACGCATTCTAAAGCGGAAGGACGGCTCCACTTTCCCGGTATTGGTGGAAGACCGCCTCGTCAAGGGGGAGGACGGAACCATTTCCGGGATCCGGGCGATCATCCAGGATGTCACCGAACGAAAACTCGCGGAGGAAAAAATCCAGAAATTGAACTCCGATCTTGAGCACCGGGTGATCGAGCGCACGGCCCAGCTCGAGGCGGCCAACAAGGAGCTCGAAGCCTTCTCGTACTCGGTGTCGCACGACCTGCGCACACCATTGCGCGCGGTGGATGGATTTTCCCAGGCGGTGCTGGAGGATTTTGGTCCGCAGCTTCCGCCGCAGGGACGTCATCAGCTTAAAACCATTCGCGAAAGTGCCCAGCGCATGGGTGAGTTGATCGATGATCTGCTCGCGTTCTCACGGCTCAGCCGCCAGACACTGCGGAAACAGCCGGTGGATATGAACCGGCTGGTGACGACGGTGCTCGAGGACTTGAAGGATGAACGTTCGCAGCGACAAATTGAAATCAAGATGGGAAGCCTGCCGTCCTCCGAAGGGGACTCGTCGCTGCTGAAACAGGCGTGGATCAATCTGATTTCCAATGCGCTGAAATATTCCCGCCGGAGGGAAAACGCACTGGTCGAAATCGGCAGCACCCCGACGCCGGAAGGAACGGTTTATTTTGTCCGCGACAACGGGACCGGTTTCGACATGCGGTATGCCCATAAATTGTTTGGTGTTTTCCAACGGTTGCATCGCGCCGAGGAATACGAGGGGACCGGCGTGGGCCTCGCCATCGTGCAGCGGGTGGTGCACCGCCATGGCGGCAGGATCTGGGCGGAGGCGGCGGTGAATCAGGGAGCGACATTTTATTTTACCCTGAACGGAGGGATCCCCCATGAATGACTCGTCGATAATCGAACTGCTGCTCGTTGAGGACAACCCGCAGGATCTGGAGCTGGCGCTCCGGTCGCTTCGGAAGGTGAATCTCGCCAATCACATCGAGGTCGCGCGTGATGGCGCCGAGGCCCTCGACATCATTTTCTGCGAGGGCCCGCATGCGGGACGCAAAATGGCCGACGGTCCGCGGGTGATCCTGCTCGATCTCAAGCTGCCCAAGGTCGACGGCTTGGAAGTGCTGAAACGCGTCAAGGGTGACCCGCGCACCCGTTCCATTCCGGTGGTGGTGCTCACTTCCTCCAAGGAGCAGCGCGACATCATCGAGAGCTATCATCTGGGCGTGAACAGCTACATCGTGAAGCCGGTGAATTTTGACGGTTTCACGGATGCAATGCGGGATGTTGGCGTCTACTGGCTGATGCTCAACCAGTCTCCCCGTCTGGGCTGACCCCATGTCCGACCGGCTGAAAATACTGATTGCGGAGGATAATCCGAACGACACGGAGCTGATGCTGCGCGAGCTTCGTCGCGGCGGTTTTGAACCGGACTGGGTGCGGGTGGACACCGAACCGGATTTCAAGCGGCATCTGCGGCCCGACCTGGACCTGATTTTTTCCGACTACGAGATGCCGCAGTTCGGCGGCTTGCGTGCGCTGCAGCTGCTGAAGGACAGCGGGCTGGATCTCCCCTTTATCATCGTTTCCGGGACGATCGGGGAGGACACCGCGGTGGACGCGATGAAGCTGGGTGCGTCGGATTACCTCATGAAGGGCAGTCTGGCGCGGCTGGAGCAGGCGGTCCGCCATGCGCTGGCCCAGACCAAGCTGCGACACGAGCACGCAGTGGCGCTGAGGGAACTGCGCGAAAATGAAGGCAAGCTCCGGAAAATTTTCGATGGAATTTCCGCCTTTGTCGGATTGTTTTCGCTGGAGGGGCGGATCCTCGCGATCAACGAAGCCGCGATCAAAACGACGACACTGACGCGGGATGAAATAATCGGAAAGCGGTTTGTTGACGGACCCTGGTGGGCTGAGTCCCCCGACACACGGGCGCGTCTGGCTGGTGCGATCGAACGGGCCGGACGCGGCGAAACCGTGCGGGAAGAACTTGTCGCGCTGGTGACCGGAGGCGGCTCGATCCTGGTTGAAGCGGTGTTCAGCCCCTTTCGGGGCGAAACCGGCGAGATCACCCAGATTGTCGCGTCGGGCACCGATGTGACTGAGCGGAAGAACGCCGAGCGCAAGAACCGCGAGCAGCTTGAGGAGCTGCTGCGCTGGCAGGATGTCATGCTCAATCGGGAGGAGCGGATCGAAACGCTGAAAGGCGAGGTGAACGACCTGCTCGTCCGCCAGAAACAACCGGAACGTTACTCGATTCCCCCGCGTACATGAGCGCCCCGCAGCCCATCCGCAGCACGCGTCAACCCTTCGAGGGCGGGCTGACTCCGCTGCTCGAAGAATTGCCGGAGCAGGAGTTTGATGACCTGACGGCCCTCGCGGCGCAGTTGTGTGAAGTGCCGATTGCGATGGTTTTTATCGCCGACGAAAAGCGCCAGTGGGTGAAGGCCCGTGTCGGCATCGAGGAAATGCCCGATCCCCGCACCATCGGATTTTGCACCCATACCCTGGCCCACGGAGCGGGCGTTTTTGAAGTTCATGACGCCCGGGCGGACCCGAGGTTTGCGACCGATCCCCTGGTAACCGCAGCACCCTTCATCAAGTATTATGCCGGCGTTCCCCTGCAGGGGGCCAATGGCCGGGCCTTTGGGGTGCTGTGCGTAAT
>JBEHXD010000211.1:0-8477 GCA_048498875.1 Verrucomicrobiota bacterium | reverse complement strand
AACGCGAGGAACTGCTCCAGGTTCCCTATCTGCCAAATGATCGCCAAAAATCGGGTTCGTGCCGCGTCGCGTGAAGCTGTATTCGATGGTGTCGCCCACCCGCACATCCTCGAGCAGGAACAGGGCGCGCAACTGACCGTTGTATTGAAAACGCTCAAGATCGCGCTCCTGCTGCATCACGATCATTTTATCCAGATTCAAACGATTCTGTTTCCGACCGTCGCGCACCAGCAACAGACTGTGCAGATCCACGGATTCGTAGGTCGGATCGAATGAGAAGGAAACTTGCGAGTAATCCTGCAGGCCGCCCGACGAGGTGATCTTGTAGGCGATTTTCGTATAATATTCCTTCTTTTCCGCGTGGGCCTGGTAATCGACCGCCAGATAATAGGCGCCCTTGCGGGCGTCCTCCGGGACCGGCGCGGAGTAATCCGGCTCGGAGCCAGCTTGTATCCACGCGGGTTCCGGTACCACGTGCACCTGGCTGGTTTCGGCCGCCCGCATCAGAGGTGAGATCAACAGAAAAACCAGAATAAGGGAGGCCGGCCCGCAACGCATGGAGGCAAAATTCAGACTGCGTACTCCAGCCGGCGCAAATGAAAACCGGGCACCGTCAACGCGGTCGCCTACTTGGGGCGGCACCGGCAGGGCCATTGTCCTCCTCGCGGCGAGCGGCTGCACGGCGCACGTGTTTGACGATTTCGCCCCCAAGCTGGTCAATCGTGGACACGTTTATGCAATCACCCGGCGCGGTTTTGGCGCCTCCGGTTTTGTGGCGGGCAAATCCGGCATCGATCTCCTCGGCGACGATGTCCTGGCCGTGATTACCGCGCTCAAGCTGGATCATCCCGTGCTGGTCGGACACTCTTTCGCCGGCGGCGAATTAAGCTCGGTGGTCACGCGATATCCCAATCGGGTGGCCGGCGCGATTTATCTCGATGCCGCCTACCCGGTGGCTTTCGACAACGGCAAGGGCATGTCGATGGCGGAATTCCAGGAAATCGTGCGGTCGCCGCCGGTTCCGCGTCCGACACCCGCGGATCTGGCCAGTTTCACCGCCCTGCAAAACTACTACCGGCAGATGTACGGCACCCCATTGCCTGAATCGTCACTCCGTCAGAATTGGGAGGCGCTGCCGGACGGCGGCGTGGGTAAGGCGCGCAGCTTTCCGGGCTCGTCCACGTTGATGATGGGAATGCGGAAATTTACGGCCATTCCGGTGCCGGCGCTTTTTATTTTCTCCAACCCGCAGCGACTCGGACCGTGGTTGGAGGACCACCGCGATCCGTTGATCAAAAAGGCAGTCGGGGATTTCTCAGCCAGATTTGAAGCGTATGCGCACAGGCAGGAGCAGGCGATCCGCGAGGCGCTGCCGGCTGCGCGGGTGATCGCCCTGCCGCGGGCCAATCATTTCGTTTTTATGTCAAACGAGTCCGGGGTATTGGGGGAAATGGACCGGTTTTTGGCCAAACTGCGCTGAACTGCGCGCAGTGGCTGACGCGAGTGCAAACCCGCGACCTCCGCGTAAGGCTCCGGTGGACTCCCGCTCCCGCCGTCACGTGAGAAAAATGTGAACGGAATCCATGGAGCAGCAGCGATTTCCGTGAATTTCCGGAAAAGTTGGAGGGGATTTGTGTCGATAATGACGGGGTGCGCCTGTGTCCCTTTTGACCCATATTGACGCTGATTTTTACGCCTTCTTCTACGCCTCGTTGTGGGCGTTGGGCGCGAGCGTTGCCTTTGCGCATGCTTTCGGAACCTCGAAACCGGTATGGCGGCTGTTGGGCACGAGTTGGGCGTTGCGCAGCCTGCTTTACTGTTTCGATCTTTTCCAAATCGATTCGCAGGCGGCATCCTGGATCGCGCCGCTGGAAATTCTTCTCAACTGGGTCAGCAGCGTGGGCGTGTTTGCGGCGGCGATTATTTTTCTGAATGACCTCGTCGCGCCCCAGCGCCGGCTGATCGTCCTGCTTTCCTTCGCGACCCTTTCGGCCGGACTGATCATTTCGGGTGATTACCTTACGGATCTCAGGGCCGATACGGTCGGTTTGGCGGCCCGTTTGTGTCTGGCGTTTGCGTGGTTTGGTGGCGCTCGAACGAAGAATCGGGGCGAGTCCGGTTTGCGCGCCGCCGGCACGGCGATCGCGTTTTATGGCGTGGCGTTCGAATACGGGGCCCTGGTTCGATCGGGTCTTCTGGAAAAACCGGCGGGTTTTTTTGCAGGGATCGTAATCGGACGCGTCTTGGAATTTGTCACCCTCGGATTGGTTTTTCTTCTGCTCGAACAGCACTCGCGCAAAAACCTCGAGACCGGCTTTCGTTCCCCCTGGCGGGCGGGCCGCCTTTTGATCAGCCTCGTTCTGACCATTGCCGCTGCACTCGTCGCCGATGAGCTGGGCATCCGGTTCGAGGAGATGCGCAAGGCCCAGATCATGTCACGGGCCCGGCTTGCTGCCGCCTCGGTTCCGCTCGCGCGGTTGCCGGCACTGGATTGGAGCGAAAAGGACCTGGAAAACCCGGCTTACCAGGAGTTGAAGGCGTTGATGAAATCGCTGGTCGGATCGGATCGCGACCTGCGCTTCGTCCTGCTGGCCGGCATGCGCGAAGGGAAATCCTATTTTATCGTCGATTCGGAAAATCCGAATTCCAAGGACTATTCTCCGCCTGGTCAGCTTTACGAGGAAGCAGACCAATCCTATCTCGACGGGATGAGTTCCCGCCGTTCATTCCTGCTCGGCCCGGTCACCGATCGCTGGGGCACGTGGATGGTCGCCTCGGTTCCGCTCGCGACCTTTGATGGCCGGGGCATCAATGTTGAACTGGACATCGCGGCCTCCGACTGGAACGCGGTTTTGCGGATGGCGCGCCTCCCGGCATTCCTGCTGGGATTCCTGCTCATCGTGGTGGCGCTGGTGATTTTTCATGCGCGCCAGCGGATCAAATTGTCCCTGGCCGTCGAGACCCGCGCCAAGGAGGAAAAGCATACGATTATCGAAAGTTCGCCGGACGCCGTGCAGATGGTCGGCCGGGATCGGAAATTTATCACCGCAAATCAGATCACGGCGACCACGTTCGGGGTTCCCCTCGGAAAATTCCCTTCGCTGCATTTCGAGGAAATCTGGCCCGCCTCCGTGCGCGGGCTGTTGCGCAGCACCGCCGAAAGTACCCTGGCCGGCAACATCCGGGAAATCGAAATCGAATACCGGACTGCAACGGGTGAGGATTTTGCGTGGCGCGTCGCCACGAATCCCATTCGTGATGAACTGGGTCAAACCAGCGGCTTCGTGGCAACCTGCTGTAACATTACCGCGCGCAAGCGCTCCGAACGTCAGCTCGGCGAGGCCAAGGAAGCCGCGGAAATCGCGTCGAAGGCGAAAAGCGAATTCCTTGCCGTGATGAGCCACGAAATCCGCACGCCCCTCGGCGCCGTGATCGGGTTGCTGGAATTGTTGCGGGCCGATCCCGCCGCCGCCGACCGCAAGCGCTATTCGTCGCTCGCCAGTCAGAGCGCCAAATCGCTTCTGCATATTTTGGACGACCTGCTCGATGCCTCGAAAATCGAGGCCGGCAAGATGACCATCGAGAACGTTCCGTTCGATCTGCAGGATGAAGCGGCGCGTGTTCTGGAGAGCATGCGCGCCCGCGCGGAGTTGAAGAACCTGCACCTCAACTGGAGCTTTCCTGATTCGCTGCCCGCCGTGGTGATTGGCGATCCCACCCGTTTGAAGCAGATCATTACGAACCTGATCAGCAATGCCATCAAGTTTACCGCCCAGGGTGGCGTGGTCGTGAGCATCAAGATGGAATGGCACGATGCCGGCCGGATCATGCTCCATCTCAAGATTTCCGACAGCGGAATTGGCATGAGCCGCGAAGTGATGCAGAAACTCTTTTCCAAGTTCCAGCAAGCCGACGCCTCGACGACCCGCCAGTTCGGTGGCACCGGCCTCGGCCTCTCCATCGTGCGAGGCCTGCTCGACTGCATGGGCGGAAGCATCAACGTGGAGAGTGAGGTCGGAAAAGGCACCGCATTCTCGGTCGCGATCCCGATGTGGCTGGGTGTCGATACGGGAAAGACCACCGGACGCGCGGACACCGCTGCCCCGTGGGCCGTCACCTGTCCGCGGTTGCAGGTTCTCTGCGCCGACGACGATGCGATCAACCGGGAATACATTGGCGACACGCTGAAACTGCTCGGCCATCACGTGGCTTTCGCCGAGAACGGCCGGGAAGCAGTGGAGAAGTTGAAGAGCGCCCGCTTCGACGCCGTGCTGATGGACAATCGCATGCCGGTGATGGACGGATTCCAGGCCGCCCGCGCGATCCGCGATGGCGAGTCCGGCGAAGCCAACCGGAACATCTATATCATTGCGGTCACGGCGAACGTCTCCGCCGCTTATCATGACCAGTGCACCCGCGCCGGCATGAATGCGTACCTCACGAAGCCGGTCGCTCCGGCCGACCTGGACGCAGAACTTTTCAAAGCGTCGCAACATTCTCCGCGTCGGGATTCGAAAGCACCGATGCCGGAGCTCATGGCGCTTTCCGCTGATCAATTGCTCGCGAGTCTGGACGCCGTCAGCGAACCGTCACCCACCGCTGCTGGGCCGGCGCTTTCACCCAAACTGGTCAGCACTTACCTGCGCGAAACCCCTCGTCGCCTGCAGGAAATGACCGATGCGCTGGGCAAAAATGACCTCGCTGGCATCGGTCGTGTGGCGCATATGTTGAAGGGCAACTCGCGCTACGTCGGGGCCGACGACATCGCCATCCTCGCCAGCCAGATCCAGGATCTCGCCGACCTCAACGATGGCACCCAGATGGAATCGCTGGTGATCGCGATCGGCCGGGCCTACGCCGAAAAACAACCGTTTTTGGAAAAACAAATCGAAGAAAAGGCAAAGTTATGAAAGTACTCATTGCAGATGATGATTCCGTGTCACGCACGGCCTTGAAGGAAGTGGTCGGGCCCACGCCCGGCATGGAATTCATCGAAGTCGACAACGGCCAGGCGGCGATGGATTCGCTCTGCGACGGCCTGAAACCGGATCTCTGCATCTTCGACATCCAGATGCCGCAGCTCGACGGATTGCAACTGCTGCAACGCATCCGCCGTGATCCGGATTTCAAGTCGCTCAAGGTGGTGATGACGTCGTCGACCCGCGATCGCGACATGATCATCCAGCTCTCGAAACTCCAGATTTCGGGCTACCTGCTGAAACCCTACGACAACGGCAAGGTGCGCGCCGCACTCGAGCCGCTGTTCCCCACCACGACTGCACCGGCGGTGGCAGCGCGCAATTTGCTGACCCGGACGATTCTGGTCGTGGACGACGATCCGGTGATCATCGAGGCGATGAAATCCTTCGCCAGGGTGCGGGGAGGCTGGGAAATCCTCGGCGCCGACTCCGGCGAGCAGGCATTGAGTCAATTGCGGGCCGGGTTGCGCCCTGACCTCGTGATCACCGATCTCCAGATGCCGGCGATGGATGGCATTACTTTCCTGCAAAAACTCCGCGCCGATCCGAACCTGGAAAAACTGCGGGTCGCTGTGGCCTCGGCCGACCAGAATCGCGATCAGTTGCGCGAACTCGCGGTGTTGAAAATCTTTGGTTACCTGCTGAAACCCTGCACGAGCCAGAAGTTCAACGAACTGCTGGAAAAAGCCGCCCAGGCTTGATCCCGCTGAAGTTTTCGGCGGCAGGCCATTGCGTTGCCGCCGGTTTCTACTGCGCGGCGCGTTCGAGCAGATGGGCGCGCAGCGCCGGATCGTCGGTCAGGCTCGCGGCCCGCTCGAAGCAGTGTCGTGCTTCCGCGCGGCGTCCGAGCCGCCACAATACGTGCGCGCGTGCCGCCCACCAGGGTTGGTAGTTGGCCGTGCGATCCGCCGCAATGGCGTCGAGGGCCGCGAGGCCGGCCGGGTCGTCGCCGGCCTCTGCGAGCGCGACGGCCCGGCCGACCTGGGCGCCGACCGTCGGTGTGAGTCGCACGAGACCTTCGTACAGCAGGGCGATTTCGCGCCAGTCGATTGCTCCGCTGATGGCACGATGCGCATGAATCGACTGGATGGCCGCCTCGAGTTGATAACGGCCCATGCGTTTGAAAGCGGAGGCGAGGCGCAATTGATTTTCCGCTTCTTCGATCAGCGGTCGCGACCAGTGCGCGGTGTCCTGCTGGTCGAGCGGCACGAATTTTTGTACGGGCGGGTGGCGGGGGTCGCCGCTTTCGCCGGCGGCCGCGCGCCGGGCTGCGCGTCGCGCTTCGCAGTGCAACAGGAGCGCGAGCAGGCCGCGGGCCTCGGGTTCGCCGGGCATCAGTTCGACGAGGGTGCGCCCGATCGCGATGGCTTCCGGTGCGAGGCCGTGGAGAGTGGAGCTTTCGTTGCTCACACTTTCCCATCCGGCGGTGTAGGCCGAGTAAACGGCGTCGAGTACAAAGGCGGCGCGTTCACTCCACTCGGGCGGTTCGGGCACGGAAAAGGGAATGCCCGCCATCCGGATTTTGGTTTTGGCGCGCACGAGCCGGCCTTCCATGGCCGCGGGTGATACGAGAAAAGCCGATGCGATCCGCGCGGCGTCGAGGCCGAGCACGGTTTGCAACATGAGCGGCGTGCGCGCCGCGACGTCGATTGCGGGATGGGCACAGACGAAAAGCAGTTTCAGCCGTTCGTCGGGAAAGGTCGGGTTCATCGCAGCGACTTCCCCGGCTTCGTCCGCGAGCTGGAGCAGAGGTTCACTTTTTTTCCGGACCTGATCGTGCCGCGCGGCGTCGATCAGGCGATTGCGTGCGACGCGGAGCAGCCAGGCTTCCGGTTTTTGCGGCACGCCTTCCGCCGGCCAGCGGCGCAACGCCGCGCCGAAGGCTTCGCTGAGTGCATCTTCGGCGCCCGTCACGTCGCCCGAACGCGCCGCGAGGTAGGCGATGAGTCGCCCGTACGAGTTGCGCGCGACCGTTTCGATCGTCGCCTGCGTGGCGGATTCGCTCATTAAAAACTATTTGGCGGTCCCGAGCGCAAAATAGGAACCCGCGAGCGGACGTACTTCGACGCCGCTTTGCGCCGCGGCCGGATTGCGCGCGGCCCACTCGAGGGCGGCGTCGAGATTGGGTACGTCGATGACCACAAAGCCGGCGAGAAATTCCTTGGTCTCGGCGTACGGGCCGTCGTGGACCTTGCGCTGGCCGTCGCGTACGGAAACGGTCGTGGCATTTTGTGGCGAGACGAGTCCGGCGCCGGCGACGAAAATGCCGGCGGCGTGCAAGGCTTCGCCGTAAGCCCGGCCGGCGGCGACATCAGCCGGGTCTTTCGGGCCTTCATAGCGGTCCCTGGGTTGGTGAACGAGGAGCATGTATTTCATGGGAAAGAAAGGAATGCAGTTGCGGGTTGAGAGCTGGGAGTTGAGAGACGCTGATGCGCGGGGATCAGACCCGGAGTGAGCTGCGGAAGCCGCGGCCGCTGTAGTAGGATTCCGCGCCGTTGTGATAGATGAAGACGCGGTTGAAGCGGCGGTCGCCAAAGATCGCACCGCCGAGTTTTCTGATTTCCGCGGGGGTTTTCAGCCAGGTCGACGATTTGGTGTCGAATTCCCCCAGTTGCTGGAGTTCGTGGTATTGCTCCTCGGTTAAAAGCTCGACGCCCATGGTTTCGGCCAGGGCCATCGCGCTGTTTTTTGGTTTGAACTCCTTGCGGGAATTCAACGCATCGTGGTCGTAGCAAAGGCTCGTGCGGCCCTTGGGACTTTGCGGGGCGCAATCGAAGAAAACGTATTCGCCGGTTTTTTTGTCCTGCCCGACGACATCGGGTTCGCCTCCGGTGCTTTCCATTTCGTTGAGCGAGCAGAGTTTTCCGGCGTCGGCTTCGAGCCGGGTGGCCACATCGGCCCAGGCGATGCCTTTGTGGCGGACCATGTTTTTTTCGAAGCGGGTCTTCAGCGTCCCGAGGAGTGCTTCGCGCTCTTTGGCCGGCAGGGATTTTTTGGTTTTGGCGGATTTCATGATGGGTTTGTTTTAGAGTGGGCTTGGATCAGGTCGATTCTTTCGCAAAGAGTCGTCGGAGCAGATGGCCTTTCCACAGACCCAGTCCGGAAAGGACGATCAGGGGAATGGCAACGTAACGGACGACGGGGGCGTACCCGGGGAGTTTTTCGAATGGGCTGTAGATATAACCGATGATCGGAATGCTGAAGACGAGGTGAATCAGGCGGGTGAGGGAGCGTTTGAGGAGGTCGTTCATGGGATTGAGAAGTATGGGTGTTTTTCTGAGACTAATTCGGAAGGGATGAAGCCACTGATGATCGTTGCTTCACCCTGATGACGGGTGAGCCGGGTTCATTCCGACATTTGCCGAGAAAATATTTTAATAGGGAAAGACCGGTGCTTCGGCCGATTTGGCGGGGGCGGTTGCCCTCAACCGCCAGAAAACGCCATCGCACACCAGCCAGGTAGGTGGCGCGCTTGTCGCGCTACGGTTTGTGTCGATC
>JBEHXD010000210.1:0-8493 GCA_048498875.1 Verrucomicrobiota bacterium | reverse complement strand
GTCCTTGACGACCTTGTTCAGGGCCGTTCCGATGTGGACATCGCCGTTGGCATAGGGCGGGCCGTCGTGCAGCACGAAGGTAGGCCCGTGCGCGTTCTTTTGTTGGATGCGGTGATATAGGGAAATGCTTTCCCAATGAGCGACTCGTATTGGCTCGCGCTGCACGAGGGCCCCGCGCATGGGAAAATCCGTCTTCGGCAAATGGAGCGTGTCTTTATAGGATCGATTCATCGCGGTAGATTGGAGGACAAGGGCGCTGAAAAAGGAGGGGATATTCCGGGAATTGTAGGTGGCTGTTCGCCCTCGTGAACTCATGCACTGGCGAGCATCTCGCGAATTTCCACGTGATCTCAGTGCGGCGTTCGCGTTGGTAGTATGCGCGGGAGGAGAAACCGCCCACGCAGCGCCAGCGCCGCGGACCGGCCGCGGACGGCCCGGATCCCGTGCAGACGCTGGGAATCAAACAAGATGATCTCTCCGGCCGCCGGCCGCAGGACTTCGTTCGGGGCTCCCGCCATAGTCCAGGCCAAGCCTGGGTCCTCGCCACGAAGCGCCTCAAAGACATGGCGTTTCAGGATAAGGTCGTAGAGCACGAGTTCACCCCCGAGCGAAGGAACCTCAAGATGGACGATAAACTCGATGAGGGCCATAGGTGAACTCCGATCATCGTAGAGTTCCTCGACGGAATCGATGTGCGGCAACTCTTCACCGAGGTCGAGTTCGCTCGCTGGCGTGGAGATCGTCGGGATAATTTCGACGTGGCTCGAAAAATCGGTCATTGCAAAGCGTCGGAGCGTGGTCGCGATGAACGCCGTCAATTCGCGATCACGGGGACTTTCAACAATTGCGGACTCCGGCGCCGCGCCCCGCGGTCGATCGGATGTGGTGGGGCCCTCCGCCCTCATTTTGTCCACAAGGGAAGCGAGTGCGACCGGCGGCACTGCGTTGATGATTCTGATGGCGTCCAGTGAGCCGGCAGCGAGATCCGCAAGGTGCGGTTCGAAGAGAGTTTGCCTCGATGCATCAAGTAGTAGAACTTTGCCGGCTTGCGACATGGGTCATGAGGCGGCTGTGAATCCGCGCGTGGGAGCGTTGCGGTTTTGCCGAGTTGTTTGCTTGCTATTTGAGTTTGTCGGAAACGTTGGCAACTACGCCTCCGCTCGCCCGAATCAGTTCTTCCGGTGAGACGGAGCAGAGGGAGCGTTCTGATCCGCCCCCGGTGTAAAGGACGCCTGTGTGTTCCCGTAGGCGTTGGTCGACAAACACGACGACATCCGGGCCATCGTAGCAAAAGGAAGGTGTGCCGCCGGGAGGGTAGCCGGTGAACTTGATAATGTCTGAGGTTTGGGCGAGAGCGGGCATTACATGTGTTGGAAAACCGACGGAGGTTAGAGCCGCCTGAATGCGTGAACGGCTCGCCCTGCGTGCGCCCGGGACGATCGCGACGACGAATTTCTGGCCGATGTCGGTAGACGCGAGCAGGCAGACGTTTTTGACGAAGTCTTCTGGCGTTCCTCCGACCACCGAAGCGGCTTCGGCGACCGAGTGGCATGAATGATCAAACAGGAGCTGAGTGGCTGCGATACCGGAACCGCATATGCGTTCGGCTAGTTTCTTTTCGTCCGCATCGGGAAGACGCTGAGAGCTTGAGGCGTTGCTTGCATTCATGGGTTTGAGAGGTGGGGATGTTGGACTTACGGGTGAAACTTGGCTCGGATGGAGAGAAATTCTAGACAAGGCTCATGGTTGGGCTTGGCGCTGGAAAAATCCGCCGTCCCGTTCGCAATCGTGGCGCGCGCTTGTGTAGCAGAATCCGTCGCGAGTGGCCGTCGCGTCGGATTAGCAAATGGCGGGCGGACCTGAAATCGGGCTGAAACCAGATTTTTGATGCGGACGAAAGCTTGGGCGGGTTGGCTCACGGTGGGATTTCTGGAGTTACGCGAAAACGCTCGAAAGGATCGCGTCATTTCGGGCGCGCATAGCTGGGCAATGTGTCGACGAAATGAATTTCGGCTGGGATATGGGAAGCCGGCAGCGAAGCACGAAGATGGCGCATAACCTCCACGTTGGTTCCTCCCGTGGACACCACAAAGGCCCGCGGCACCTCGCCGTGCTCGGGGTGCGCTAGGCCGTCAACCCACGCCGCGCTGACGCCTGGGAAGTCCCGCAGATGTGATTCTATTACCATGGGGGAAATCTTTTCTCCGCCGCGAACTAGCACCCGTTTCTTTCGTCCCCAAAACGAATATTGCTCGCCTTTCCGAATGAACAAATCCCCCGTGCGAATTGGAACCGTGGACGCGGATTTATCCAAACCTCCCGTTCCCTTTTCGAGGTAACCGAGCATCTTGGTTGGCGTGTCGACCAGAAGCTCGGCCGGCTCCGTGGCATCGTCTACGGTGGCCAATGATAATGTCACCCCTTCCAGCGGCTTGCCGAGCGGCACAACAGACTGATCCGAGGTGGACATTTCACCCAAGCGGCACGTTGCGACTCGTGGACCCGCTTCGGTCAGCCCGTAGGTCGCGAACAGCTCGGTGTGTGGGAAGTAGGAGCAGAGATCGCGGGAGAGCGCGCTGGACGTAACGTCGCCTCCAATTGTCAGCGTCCGCAGGGCGGCGGAATCCCCGGGCCCAATCATCCGGCGGACGATAGAGGGGGTGGTGCCGAGGACGCTGATTTTTTTTGCCCGCAGCCACGTCATTAGCGCAGTTGCTTCGGGACGCCCTAGGACCAGGGTCGCTTCCGTCGTGAGCGTTGCCAGTGCGCTGGCCACGAGCCCGTAGCTGAAATGGAGCGGCAGCGCCCCCGCAATCCGATCAGTAGAGGCAAGAGAAATTGCTTGGGCGTGAAGCGAAGCATTGAGCAGGACATTGCGCCACGAATGCACGACGCCCCTGGGTGCGCCGGTTGACCCAGACGTGAGAATCGCGATTTGGGAATCGGCCGGAAGCGCGGCCGAGGATTCGGATTTTACATCGCGCACCAGACACACCATCTCACCGTCCGAGAAGCCATGCGCAAAACTGGCTTCGCCCGCGAGCAGAAGGTGCGCGGTCGCGGGATCGGTAACCACGAGGTCGAACGAAAAGGCTTCCGTGAGCGTCGAAATCTGTCGCGGGGAAGCGCCGGCCGGAATCGGGAAGAGCAGCATCTCCGTGCGCCCGACGGCAAGAAGCAATGCCAAGTGCCTTGCGGAGTTGCGCACCATCACCGCGATCCGCCGTTGCCGACCGTGGCTGCATTGCCAAAGCAACTGCCGGAAGTGCTCGCTCAGAATACCAAGCTGACGACCCGTCAAAACGAGGTGGTCGTCCTCAACCAAGAACGTCCGCGACAGCGACAGGCGCGAGAGCATTTCATCGAGGTTTTCCATATGGCATCAGAGGCGCAGCGATACCGCGCGAATGAGTCCGGCGCCCCGGCGAAGCTCGTTGAGGAGGTCTAGGGGTTCACCGTCCTTTTTTCGGGCGATCCAATCGATGAATATGGCCGCCGGATTTTGGGTCCCCAATCCGCCTTCCGATTCAAAGACGAGTGCGGGGTCGGCTAGGGGCAAGGTGAGAAGTAGGGCGCCGGCAAAAGTCGCCTCGGCGTCGGCGTCGGCAACCACCAGCCACAAGTCGGAAAACATCTCAGCATTCGCAAGAACCGCGATTTGCCGGGCGACCAATGGCAGCACCTCGCTGCCTCCCACGAGCGTTAGCGTCGCGCCATGTAGCTTCCATTCGCGGGCGATTGCGGCAGCGATTGACTGGGCACCGGCACGCACAAAGACGCCCTGCTGTGGATGATTGCGTGCGGCCGCAGTGCGGACTTTAACGAGGGAACGTCCGCAGCCGTGCCGAGTAACGACCACCACGGCGGTTGTGTGCGGAGAGAGGGGCGGGGCTCCGTCGAGGGCAACCGAGACACTGACTAGTGCAGCTTGCGATACAATGTCGCTGCGCGGATCGCGAACATAGGGAGACTGGAGCGGACCGGGCGTATTGCCCGGCACGACTACGATCGCGGCTCGTGTCGTCGATAGAACTTCAGTTCGCGTCGTCATCTTGAAATTTGATCACGACGGACGAGTTGATTCCGCCAAATCCATATGTAGAAGCAAGTGCCACACGCCGCGAGGAGTGCTGAAGTGTGCGAAGCCCGGAAGCCACCGCGACGGCGCACGACGTTTGTGGTTCACTATTTCCCACCGTCGGAGGAACGAGCTTATCCCGCAGCGCCCAACACGTGATTACGGCTTCCACCAAGCCGGTGGCGCCGAGAAGGTGTCCGATAGCTCCCTTGGTCCCAAAGGCCGAAGGCGTATTCGCGATGGGTATGAAGATGCGCCGGAGCGCGGCGTCTTCCGCGAAATCATTCAGTAGCGTGCCGCTGCCGTGGACCTTTATTAGGTCGATTGCGGTAGGACTGCATGTCGCCATGGCCAGAGCCCGCGAGGCGGCTAAGGAGGGGAACTCGCCAGAGCTGTCCGGCGCCGTGAGATCGCCAGCATCCGAAGATACGCCAAACCCCGAAAGTTCCGCTCCGCGGACCGGAAGATCATCGGGAGCCGCCGCGAGGATTATGAACGCGCCGCCCTCGCCGAAGGAGGTGCCGGAGTGTGCCGAATCGAAGGGCCGGGCCCGATCACGTGACTGGGTGCCGAGCGCCACGTGTTGCAGGAACTTGGCGTGATCGAAGGAGTCCGCGGCCAAAACCCCCACCTTTCTCGCCGCACCTTGCCGGATATTGAGCGCCGCCAAGCCGAGCGCATCGGTTCCACTCGAACACGCGTCGCAGATCGTGATGAAACGGCGCGCGAGCCGCTTGGGAAACTTCTCATCTAGGAAGCGTTGGAAAACCTCCTGAACCGCCATTCCAGACTCGGGCCTGAGGTCGCCGAAGTTTGTTGCCACGATCAGTAGGTCGCAAGTGTCTAGCTCGGACTCCGCCAAAAAGGCCTCGTGCATCCGGTCCAGAATCCATGACAGCCGCGGGCTTTCCGGTCCGCCGAGGCGAAAGCAGCCGACCAGCGCCTCGGGAGCCGGACAGTTTTCACCGAAAATATCGCTCGCCGGCAGCAATCCGCATTCACCGTGGGTCAGACTCCGCCAAAGGGCGGACCCGTGCCCCAGCACGGTGTAGGCGTTTGCGAATGTTATCTTGGCTTTCATCGCTTGGCTAAAACGGGATGCCGTCATAGATCCGACGCTTGACGCGATTGATAACGCATTCGCCCTCGATTGCGGATTTGAACGTAATCCCGAGTTTGTTGGGTGTGCGGTAGTATTTGAAGTCGCGGACTCGGCCCTCGAATTGAAACGCCATCTTGCGCGGGTTGAGGTCCGAGATTTTCCAGACCGCGAGGTCCAGCACGTAACCTGGGGCGACGGGATGTCCGAGGTCGAATTTGACGGACGAAATTACGGTCAACTCTTCATTGCGGCCGTCGGCGACGAGCGGGCCGGTGCCGCCCACGAACAGCACGATAGCAAGTTGGATGACGTCCTGGGCTAGTGTCGTGCCGGGATAGATTCCCGCATTCGGAAAATGGCCCATAAACACCGGTTGCGAACTTGAGATCGCGCGAGCCGCGTGCAGCCAGCCCTGCTCGAAGTCGTGATTGAGAATGTGGTCAACGCCCAGCATGGGATGCGTATGGCGCAAGTATTTCTTAGCTTCGGAATGAGAGAGGCCGCGTCGGCTGGCTTCGTCGCCCTGGGCAAGAATGCCGTCAAAAGATGAGTTTGGATTCATGAGAATTGGCCGGGTTTGACGCATTATGGAGTGTTGGGGTCCGAGGTTGGGGTTACCGCCGCAGCCGGGGCAGTTTCGACGACTTCGGCTAGCAACCCGCGCAACGACTTGGAGAGGGGCGCAGGCGCGCGCGATGCCCGGTCAATCGCCGCCAGCTCGAGCGAAACGAGCGCGCAGCGGACGCCTTTGACCGAAATCTCGCACACAATGGTGAATGACGTGCGCCGGGCGGTAGCAATTCGGCTCGCTACTTGAAACGCCTCGAACGCCCGCAGCGAACGGAAGAATTTCGCGTTACATGCCACCATCACCAGATCAGTCGGCGATTGAGTGCCATTCGCGATCAACTCGTTCAAGCCGGAGAAAAGTGCCTCCTCGGCGATCCGATAGTAATTCGAGAAATGGCAAATGCCGTCCCCGTCCAACTCGTGATGGAACAACCGGCGCGAGTATGTAGGCCACGTTTTCATTGGGTGGATGGCGAAGCGGATGCGCCCGCGAGAACGGCTGCGGAATCGGCATGGACGGCACAGGTCCGGAATGCCTCCACGATGGCATCAACCTCAGCCAGGGTGATCGTCAGTGGCGGCGTCAGTCGGATGGTTTCGTTGTGGCGAAACTCGCGCGGCACCTTGCGCGACCAAGTGCCAGACTCGACTTCCGTTAGCACTCCACAACGCAGTAGTGCGTCCCGGATCGCGTGGCCTTGGCGGGCGAACTGATCAGCTAACTCGACGCCGAGGAACAGCCCAGCGCCACGCACAGCCTTGAATTTCCGCGGTGCGATCTCCACGATTGATTGAAGCTGCGCGAGCAGGGTTCGGCCGAGCGCCACCGACCGCTCAAAAAACTTTTCGCGCTCAATGTGCTTGAGTGCGTGACCCACAATCCGGGCCTCGAAAGGGCGAAGATTGAAGGTGCGAACTCCGATTCCCGGACGTGGGGAAATCGCCGGGCTGCGCCATAGCACGGCAGATAGAGGAAACAGGCCAAGCCCCAGGCCTTTGCCCAAAGTCAGGCAGTCCGGTGCGCGGCCCCGAGGCATCGCGAGGATGCTGCCGGTCCGGAATCCGGTCAGAATCTCGTCTACCAAAACGCGAGCAGACTCGCGATCAGCCAGCTCGAAGAGCCGACTCCACCACTCGGTCGGGGCCGGGACGACACCGCCGTCGCCCAAGATGCCCTCGGCGACAACGAATCGGACACGACCGCTAAAGTCGCGGAAAATTCGCTCTAAGGCGCTGATGTCGCCGTAGGGAGCGAACTGCACCGTTAGCGAATTGAAGCGGGGGGTTCCGTCGGTGAACTGCCGGCGGTCAAGGAAGTGGCTCGGTCCGGAGCCCCAGCCGTGCCACGCGCCGTGAAATGCTACGATTACATCGCGCGCCGCACGCGTCGCTCCGCCAGTAGTCAGATCGTAGCCCTCGAGTGAGAGTGCCTGAAGGGCGAAATCCATCGCTTCCGTTCCTGTGCTGGTAAAAGTTATCGACCAGTCGGAGGCCACGGTCCCGGTGTGCGTCGCGACGAGCGCTGTGAGGGAATCCACTACTTCCAAGCGGTCCGAGCTGTGATGCTCATCGTTCGCGTCGACGGCGGATGCTAGCGCCGATAGGACGGTTTCGTTGAGGAACGAATTTTCCCCACCGAGAATTCCAGTGCCGTAGCCACCGGTGGCGTTTACCGCCGTCCGCGCGAATGCTAATTTGGGTGAGTCGCCCAGCTCCAGAAAAAGAAGCGTGTTACCACGCCGTTCCACCATCGTGAAAGGGGAACGCTTACCATAGTGGTTGAACAGCCCATCACCGGACGTCACCGTCCGGGCGATTTGCCCGTCAAGGCTGGAGAGGAGCACAGGACGACCTGTTGCCGCCGCCGACCACAAATTCTGGTGATTTTGCGCCATGGTGCACCATTCATGGTTAGGCTTGCGTGTTGGCCGCGCTCGCGAAACTGATGATACCCTCGAGCGTTTCCAGATTGGGTTTCCGCGCGGGATCGGAGGGGAATTCGACCCCCATATCTTCCTCAAGAAAAACCCGGAGCTCGGTTTTTTCGAGGCTGTCCAAGTCGAGCTGATCGGTGAGCGCGCAAACCCGCGAACGCTCCTTCATCATTTCATCCGCGAGAAAGTTTCTGATCTTCGATTCGATTTCGATGGAGTTCATGAGCGGGATTGTTGTTCGGATTCGAACGGCGTCGTGGGCTACGCATTGTGCTTGGTTCGAATTCGGCCACGCCCACACACAAGTGAGGTGTCTGAAAACGCAATCGTCCTCACCCAAACCGGGACAAAGACACGCATTTTGCACGCAAAAGCCGCTATTAGCACGGTAACTGGCCGCCGCTCGTTGATGAAGCCGCGACAGCTGTCTCCGGCCTTTCGCTGCGCTACAAATTTCTCCGGACTTCCTTAAGCAGGCTTTTGACTTCTTGGCGACCTGAAATCGTAGTCGGATGCTTGAGCGCCCAGTCAATGATCTGTGTGTTGATGCCACGGAACAGTGAAGGATCGGACGCGACTACGCACTGAATTTCCGGGTCGTGCCCCTGAATTTCCTGCTTGAAGAACACGGTGTAGGTTTCCGACCCGCTGGCGAATTTGATCAGGAATGTGCTGACCAAAAACGGAACTGGAGCTTCCGTCAGACAAAGATGGTAGCCATCAAGGTCGCTGACCATGTCGATGAGCGACGTCAGGTGAGTCTTGATTTGCTCGGGCCGGATCGTGTCCGGGTAAAAGCTACGATATCC
>JBEHXD010000209.1:0-8533 GCA_048498875.1 Verrucomicrobiota bacterium | reverse complement strand
TCCGCGCGGTGCTGGACGAGATTCGCAGCGATTTTGAAAGAACGCCTCAAACAACGGATGCTTCCAAGCAGAGTCAAATACATATCATTATATATGCATTCATTGATATGTAATTTAAAGCTTCTGCTTTCCCCCGCCGGCCGCCGGAAATGCAGGGTAAATTCCCGGGTAAATGTGGCGATTATTGGAGCCATTGACCCTAGCCGCCCCATGAACTGTCCCGCACCCACAGACGTCCGGGAAAGAAACAATCGTATCCTGATTATTGACGATAATCAGGCTATTCACGCGGACATACGCAAAATCCTGTGCCCAAGTAATGGCGCGATCAACGCCCAGCTCGACGAACTCGAGGCCGAACTTCTCGGCACCAGTCCATCCACTCGCAGGACGGTCGCCAAGTTTGCCCTAGACTCGGCTTATCAGGGACGTGAAGGCCTTACTTTGGTGCAGAATGCCATCGCCGAGCAACGCCCCTACGCCCTCGCCTTCGTGGACGTGCGGATGCCGCCAGGTTGGGATGGAGTGGAAACCACGCTGGAGTTGTGGAAAGCCGATCCCCAATTGCAGGTCGTGATTTGCACGGCGTTTTCCGATTATTCCTGGGACGACATGCTGGCGAAAATCGGCGGCAACGATCGTCTGGTCATCCTGAAAAAACCGTTTGATTCCATCGAGGTGCTCCAGCTTGCCAATGCACTCAGCGAGAAATGGAACCTGATCCGCAAGGCGGCGGCGCATGCCGCCGATCTCGAGCGCCGCGTGCAGGAGCGCACGTCCGCCCTTGAGACCGCCAACGCGACCCTGCATCAGGAAATCGCCCGGCGCGCCCAGATCGAAGCAGATCTGAAAAAAGCGAAGGATTCCGCCGAAAGCGCCGATCGCGCCAAGAGTGCTTTTCTCGCGAACATGAGCCACGAGATCCGCACCCCGATGAACGGCGTCATCGGCATGGCAAGCCTGCTCATGGATACACCGCTCACGACCGAGCAGCGCGACCTGACCACCACGCTCGCACAGAGCGGCGAAGGCCTGCTGGCCATCATCAACGACATTCTCGATTTTTCCAAGATCGAGGCCGGCCAGCTGACCCTCGAATCGATCGACTTCAATCTGGGCGAACAACTGCAAATTCCCATCGATCTGCAATCCGACGTCGCCGCCAAAAAACGCGTCGAACTTATTTTCAACCTCGATCAGCAGTTACCGGAAAACCTTTGCGGCGATCCGCTCCGGTTGCGCCAGATTCTCCTGAATTTGATGAGCAACGCGGTAAAATTCACCGCGACCGGCGAAGTGATTCTCAACGTCGCGCGCGTCTCCGATCACGCCGACCACGTCTTTGTTCGCTTTGAGGTGCACGACACCGGCATCGGCATGTCACCCGAGGTCCAGGCCGCGCTGTTCCGCCCGTTCATGCAAGCCGACAGTTCCACCACGCGAAAATACGGCGGCACCGGTCTCGGCCTCGCGATTTGCCGTCGCCTGGTCGAGCTCATGCACGGCGAAATCGGTGTCACCAGCGAAGCTGGCAAAGGCTCAACCTTCTGGTTCACGGCCAGATTGCAAAAATCGACTTTGGTCGCCGTCGCGCCCGAGCCCAGTCCGTCCCCCCTGATCGGACGACGTGTCCTCGTCGTCGACGACAACGCCACCAATCGCAAACTGATGGACCGCCTGCTCGACATCTGGCGGACCACGCATTTTTCCGTCGAATCGGCGCAACAGGCGTTGTTCGAAATGCGCCGCGCCGCCGCCGCCGGCCAGCCCTACGAACTCGCCATTTTGGATCACCACATGCCCGGCATGGATGGAATCGATCTCGCCGCCGCGATCATCGCCGATACCTCGCTGCCCAGCGCCCCTTTGGTGTTGTTGACCTCGCGCGGCGAGCGTCTCTCGAGGGAACAGATGCGCGCGATCGGCCTTGCCGCCTGCGAATTGAAACCGGTTCATCCGGGAAAACTGCACGTCGCATTGGGCAAAGTCCTCGGTGCGCGGAGATCCTACAGCACCGCCCCGATGATCGCGTCCACCCGGCCGGTCCCGCAGCCAGGCAAGCCCGGCATTCTCGCTGTCGAAGATAATTTGGTGAATCAAAAGGTCATTCGTCTCCTCCTGGAAAAGCTGGGCTACGCCGTCGACGTCGTGGGCAACGGCCAGGAAGCGCTCGCTGCGCTCAAGGAAGGCCAATACGCCCTCGTGTTGATGGACGAACAAATGCCGGTGATGGATGGCTTCACCGCCACGCGTTTCATCCGACAAGCCCAGGCCCAGGGCGCACCCTGCTTTTCCCCTGATCTGCGGATCGTCGCGATGACGGCAAATGCCATGACCGGAGATCGCGAGGCCTGCCTGAATGCGGGCATGGACGACTATATGGCAAAACCGGTGAAGCCGGAGATTCTGCGGGAAATGTTAACCCGTTATTTGCCGCCCAAAAGCAATAATTCGAAAGATCCCCGCCTCGTGACGCAATGAAACGGGCGGAGCCAGTCATCCGCGCGTCAGAACCACAGACCCATCGCGCATGGACGTGGTGGGTGCGACTCATGGCCGCGCTGTTTTTGTCGGCCATTCAGGGATTCGCGCTCAACCCCCAGGAAAATCCCAGCGACTACGGAGTGGATCATTGGGACAACGAAAACGGTCTTCCCCACAATGCGATCAAGCAATTGATCCAGACCCGCGACGGTTATCTGTGGGTCGGAACGCAGGCCGGGCTTGCCCGCTTTGACGGCCAGAACTTCACCGTGTTCACGCGGAATAATACTCCGGCGATGGCGAGCAATCTCATCACCTCGTTTGCCGAAACCGCTGACGGCAGCCTGTGGATTGGAACGAGCGACGGACTCGTTCGCTATTTCGAGGGAAATTTCACCGGCTACAGCCGCGCCGATGGATTGAAAGATAAAGTCATCAACACCCTTGGCGTCGCCGCCGATGGATCCCTGTGGATCGGCGGACGCGAAGGTATTGTGCGTTGGTCCAACGGAAAATTTTTGCGCGATATCGATACCACCGGCCACTCCACCCTGAGCATGCACTCACTCACGGCGGCCGGACCGAGGGTTTGGGTGGCCATGAGCACGGAGGTGCTGCGTCTGGAAAATGGTGCGATCATCGCCTACGGCCGTGAGCAGGGACTGGTCAGCTCACAAATCCAAACGGTCAGCGAAAGCGCGGATGGAACTGTTCTCGCGGTCACGCAAAACGGCCTGTTCCGTCTGGAACACGATCACTTTGTCCCTTTCGAAAAAAATGCGTCGCTGTCGAATCCCCGGATCAGCCGGGTGCTTTGGGACCACGACAAAAACCTGTGGATCGGCAATATCAACGGACTGGACCGCTTCCAAAATGGCCGGATCGATCCGTACCTCGACCGCTACGGAAAAAAACTGGGGGTGGTGGACGCACTGCTTGAGGACCGGGAAGGTTGCGTCTGGGTAGGCACGTCGGAAGGGCTTTATCGCTTCACGGACCGGCGCGTAAGCTCAATGACCGAGCAGGACGGAGCAAGCAGCAGCCTGGTTTTGGCAGTGAACGAAACGCATGACCAAAGTCTTTGGGTAAGCATGTGGGGCGCGGGAGTGAGCCGGATCAAAGACGGCGTGGTGAAACGATATACGGTGGGCGCGCCGCTTTCCCACGAGACGGTCACGGCAATTTATGAGTCGCCGGACGGGGTCATGTGGCTGGGAAATCGCGGCTGCTCGATCGACCGGCTGGAGGACGGGAAAGTCACCACCTACGTCTACAAATCCGGTGTGGCTACGAGCCGGCCCATCACCGCGCTCATCAGCGACGACGACGGAACACTGCTGATCGGCATCGCCAACCGCGGACTCTTCAACCTGCGCGAGGAAAATATCGTCACCGTACCAGAGGCGAGACAGCTGACCACCGAGACGGTCTGGAAATTGGGCCGAAACCCCGCGGGAAAACTCCAGATGGCCACCAGTGCGGGATTGTACGAAAGGACCGCGGAAAAGGATTGGCGGCAGGTTGACCTGGGCTTGGGCAGGGAATCGCTGCAAGTGCGGGACTTCATCTATAGCGGCGACGACTTGTGGCTCGCCACCGATGGACGGGGCTTGGGTCGCTGGCGCGGCGGTAAACTTCGCACCTACGGCTCGCGTCAAGGATTGGTGGATGACACCCTCTTCACCGTGCTCGACGACGGCGCCGGCTATCTTTGGATGAGTTCGGCCCGCGGTCTCTTCCGGGTGGCAAAAGCCGATTTTGATGCAATCGATGGTCGCACCGCTGTGGCGGTTAATCCCATGGCGTTCGGGCGGCTCGACGGATTGGCCAGTGGCTCGAGTTCGGGATACGGCAATCCGACCGCGATTCAGGTTCACGACGGACGGATTTTGACGGCAACCGACAAGGGTGTCGCCGTCGCCCATCCCCGCCACATTCCCATCAACCAGCAGCCGCCCACGGTCATCGTCGAAAACCTCATCGGTGACGGACAACTGCTTCCCGGCAATAAACACGCAAATTTTTCCTCCGGCACACGCCGCCTGGAAATTCGCTACACCGCCCTGAGTCTGATTGCGCCCCAGCGCATCCGCTTTCGGTACAAACTCGAAGGCTCCGATCCACAATGGATCGAGGCCGGGCACGAACGACGGGCCTACTACACCAATCTTCCTCCCGGCAATTACACGTTCCACGTGACCGCCTGCAACAACGATGGCGTCTGGAATGAATCCGGCACGGCTGTCCGGGTGACGATGCTACCGCATTTCTACGAAACCTCCTGGTTTCGGACTGGCGTGATGATCTTCCTGATCGCAGCCGTTTGTCTTTCCATCTGGCTGCGCAACCGCCAGCTCAGCCGAAGACAGGCGGCTTTAAAGCGCCGGAACGCCGAGCTCGATCAGCGGGTGCGTGAACGCACCGCGGAACTCTCGCAATCGCACCAGGAACTCCAGCACCGGGAACAACTTTTCCGGCTGATCTTTGAACACGCCCCGGTGGGAATTTCCTGGAAGCGGGCGGATCTCGGCTCCGATTACCATCTGAACGCAACCTTCCGGCAAATTCTGCAGCTTCCCGATCCCACTCTTCCCGATCTGTCCACGCTCACCAGCCTGTTGCATCCCGAGGATCTTTTCCGCCAGATCGGATTGAACCAGCAGATCGAATCCGGAAAACGGGACGACTATACTGTCGAGCAGCGTTATCAACGCAAAGACGGCGCCACGGTTTGGGCGATGCTTTCGGTCGCGGTCGTACGCGACCAGCAGGGACAGGTTGCCCAACACATCGGTATTCTTGAAGACATCACCACGCGCAAAAAGGCGGAACGCGAACTGGCCGAAACCTACAAGAGCCTCGTCGACGTTTCACGGACTGCCGGCATGGCGGAAGTGGCCACCGGCGTGCTGCACAACGTCGGCAACGTGCTCAACAGCCTGAACATTTCCGCGAGCATCATCAGCGAGGGCCTCCGGCAATCGCGGGCGGAGAGTTTTGCCAAACTCGCGGCCCTGATCCAGGAGCACAGCGCTGACCTCGGTGCTTATCTGACCAGCGATCCCAAGGGCAAACGCGTTCCCGAATACATCGACACGCTGGCCAGACATTTTCTGAACGAACGCACCCGGCTTCAGTCCGAGGTAACCTCACTGCAACACAGCGTCGATCACATCCGGGAAATCATTTCCATGCAGCAGGCCTACGCCACCAAGGTCACGGTGGCGGAGCCCCTCGACCCCGTTTTGCTGATGGAGGATGCCCTGCACATGAATTCCAGCGGGCTTGCCCGACATGACATCCACATTGTCCGGGAATTTGAAACCTGCCCGCCCGTCCTCGCGGAAAAGGGCAAGGCGATTCAAATTTTGATCAACCTGATCAGTAACGCCAAACAGGCCTGCACCGAAGCAGAGTCACCGGACAAGAGCGTCACCCTGGGAATCAAACTCAACGCGGCCGGGTGCGTCTGCCTGAGTGTGCGCGATACCGGAGTCGGCATCCCCGCGGAAAACCTCACGCGCATCTTCGCCCATGGTTTCACCACCAAGGCCAATGGCCACGGCTTCGGCCTGCATTCCTCCGCCAATGCGGCACGGGAAATGAAAGGATCGCTCACTGTGCACAGCGAGGGCCGCGGCCACGGCGCCACCTTTGTCCTCGAGCTTCCCGCCGCCGAATCCAAAAAAACGGCCTGACGGCCCGCTTCACGTCACGCGTTCTCCGCACTTTCTTTCGTCAGCTCGATCGCCAGCGCGCGGCACGCCTTGAGATCGATTTTTCCCGTGCCCAGCATGGGGATTTTGTCCACTTTTTTGACGGTTCGCGGAATCCACAAATTAGTCAGCCCGGCTGCCAGCAACCTGGACCTGAGTTCGTCTGCGCCGACATCTTTGGTGGTGAGCAACACCAGTGCCTCGCCCTTGCTCGCATCGGGAATCCCGGTCACCACCATCGTCACTCCCTCGCTTTGATCCCAGCCAAACGCCTCGGTGATCTTCTGCTCGACAGTTCCGTGAGGAACCATTTCACCGCCGATTTTTGAGAACCGGGAAAGCCGACCCTCGATAAAAAGAAAACCGTCGTCGTCAAAGCGGCCGAGGTCGCCGGTGTTAAACCAGCCGTCCTGCAGTGCGACCCGTGTTTTTTCCGGATCCTTCAAATAACCGGCAAACACATTTGGGCCGCGAAGCCAGACCATGCCGGTGGCGCTCAAAGGCAGTTCCGCCCCCGTCTCCGGGTCGGTAATCCGCGCACTCATGCCCGGCATCAGGCGGCCCACCGCGCCGGTTTTCTTGCCAAGTTGGGGCTCGGAGGTGCTGGTCGTCACCGCCGGATGATGCTGGTTGATGTTCGACGCCGGAGTCGTCTCGGTGAGTCCGTAGCCTTGAAGAATCTCGATGCCGAGATTCGACAGGAATGCATCGTAGAGCTCCATCGACAGTTTTTCCGCCCCGGTCACGACAATCTTGAGCGACTGCAATTCCTCGCGGGTCGCTTTCTTCAGAAATGGCCGGACAAACGTGGGCGCGCCGACCATGACCGTCGCGTTCTCCTGCTGGATGGCCTCGACGATTTTTCGCGTCTCCAGCGGACTCGGCAGCGTTATCATCCGGCAGCCGCGCAAGAGCGGATACCACAAGGTCACCGTGAATCCGAACGAGTGAAACACCGGCAGACACGCGATCATATAGGCCGTGTCCGGAAGAATCGATAGCGAGGATATCTGTGCGCAATTGGCGAGAATGTTGCGGTGGGACAGCACCACGCCCTTGGGCTCGCCGGAACTTCCGCTCGTGAAAAGCAATGCGGCTTCGCTGCCATCGCCGGTCCGGGGGAGACCGAGCAAGCTGGCCACCCATTGGTTGGGCAGCAGCCACGCGGCGGCCAGCCAGGGTCCGATCGCTTTTTTCCCACCCATGGCCGCCATCTCGTTTTGAAAATCGAGCGTTTGCCCGGGAAACGGAAAATTAGGCAGCTTCGCACGCAGGACATTCGCCGTGATGATGGTGTCGATTTCACCGATCCGCAAACAGGCCTCAATCGCGGCCCGTCCCAGGGTGAAATTCAAGTTCACTGGCGTCTTGCCGGCACAAGCCACCGCGAGGTTCGCGATCACCGCGCCTGCGCCGGGCGGCAAGACAATCCCCACGCGTTTCCCCGTGATTTTTTTCCGCAAGTGGCGGGACAAGGCGGCCGACGCCGCGACGATCTCGGCTGCCTTGAGCGGACGGCGTTCGGCGGTGCGATCCACCACCGCAAGGCGTCCGGGATGTTTTGCCAGGGCACGCACCACTTCCCGGGCCAGATGACGGCGCAGTATCGGACGCTGCTGAAATGCCTCGGCCCCGAGATCGAGCATCGCGCGGCGGGCTGATTCGCGCGTGGCCAGATGCGGAGGAATCGGCCGGCCAAAGGCCACGCAAACATGCGTCGGCATCAGGCGGGGGGATTTCCAAAGGTATTTATTCCCTGCAAATGAATAGATCGAACCCCACAGACCATCGATCATGGCGGGCACCACGGGAACCTGTGCCAACTCTGAAATCAGACCAAACCCGCGCTTTAATTCCATCAACTGACCCGTGCGCGAAATCGATCCCTCCGGAAACACACAAACCAGCTCGCCGCGTTTCACCGCATCCCAGGCCAGCCGGATGCCCTTGTTCAATTTTCCCGGCGCGATCGGAATCACGCCCAACGTGCGGAATAGAAACCGCATCGCAGGATTTTTCGCAAGACCCGCAAACGCGACAAATCGCAACGGGCGGGGCGAGGCTACCTGCAGGACAACCGCGTCGATATACGAAAGATGATTGCAGATCATCACCGCCCCTCCCTGCGGAATGTTTTCAAAGCCCAATACCTTCACCCGATAAAAAATCCGGCCGACAACGCGCATGACCGTGCACAAAGTCTGGTACGGAAGATGCCTCAATCCATAAAGCGTCATCAGGAATGTCACCGCGGACAGGAAAAAAAACTGATTCGACGGCGGCCAATGCAAGCCACCATTCCCGGCGAGAAACCCGTATAACGCGCTGGCCCC
>JBEHXD010000208.1:0-8544 GCA_048498875.1 Verrucomicrobiota bacterium | reverse complement strand
TCGATTTTAAGAACACGGTCATTATCATGACCTCGAACATCGGCAGCCGCCACTTGCTCGAGGGCGTGACGGGAGCCGAGATCCCGGAAAGCGTGCGCGAAGCCGTGATGGCGGATTTGCGGCAGTCGTTCCGGCCGGAGTTCATCAACCGTATCGACGAGACCGTGCTCTTCAAACCGCTCGCCCTCGATGAAATCGGTTCGATCGTGGACCTGCTGATTGCCGACATCAATAAACGCCTCGCCGAGCGGCACGTCATCGTCGTGCTCGACAAGAAAGCCAAGACCTGGGTGGCCGAACGCGGTTACGATCCTGTCTTCGGCGCACGTCCCTTGAAGCGTTTCCTCCAACGCCACCTCGAAACCCGCCTCGCGCGCGGCCTGATCGCCGGAGATGTGAAGGAAGACTCCACCGTGACCTTTAAGGTCAAGGATGATGAACTTGTGATCGGATAGTGCTGCCGCTTTCTGATTTCTACTGTAGCCGGGGGCGCTGACCCCGGTCGGGATGGATTACGCAAAATCAATCGATCCTGCGTAAGGCCATTCATCGACTTTCGTCACGAGCCCAGCCCTCACCGGATTTTCGCGTACATAATCCCATTTCTCAGCCAGAGATTCATCGGACCGCAAAAGGTGATCGAAAAACTCCGGCTGCCAAAGAGGTGCTGATTCGCCAGTCGTTTTTAGGATCCTTTTCGAAGTCCATTCCTTCCATGTCCCAATGGTTTGGCTTAACGTTTTTGATCTCTCGTGAAACGGGCTAACGAAGAAATGCACGTGATCCGGCATAACGACATAGCATCCTACCGCCCAGCCATGGCGTGTTCGTAAGCCCGACCATTCCTCGCGAAGAACGGAATGAGCGACTGACGTTGCCAGTAGTTTGTGGCGTCGGGCTACGCATGAGGTGACAAAATAGATGGGTTGTTTTTGCCAGGACCAATCAAGGCGTTTCAGGTGAAGAAAGTCGGACATTCCAAGGTGAAGGGCTGATTTGAGTGAGCGAGAAAACGGCAGACCGGGGTCGGCGCCCCCGGCTACAGTAGCGCTATCATGGCGAGTTGTCGGCTGGTTGCCGATTCGCGGAATGACCTGTTTTTGGCCGGATTTCTTTCTTTGCGTCCGGACGTTCTTCGGGTGAAGTTGCCCGCTCATGTCTGACGCCCAGCCTATTCGCTTTTACGATCGCTATAAGAAAACCATCGAGACCGAGCAGGTCTATGGCGGGAAATGGCTGAGTTGGACCTACCAGACGACGTTGGGACGGCTGGCGCTCGCGGTGTTGGTGAAGCGGGCGGTTGTTTCGCGTTATTACGGCTGGAAGATGTCGCTGCGCTCGAGTGCGAATCGCGTCTTACCTTTTATCGTAGACTACAATCTGGACGTCGATGAGTTCGCGAAAAAGCCGCTCACGTTCAAATCGTTCAACGATTTCTTTTATCGCGCCTTGAAACCCGGCGCGCGGCCGATCGCTTCCGGTGAAAAGGTGGCCGTGCTGCCGGCGGACGGACGCCATCTGGCCTTTCAGAATGTGGATGCGGCCACGGGATTTTATGCGAAAGGGCAGAAGTTCTCGCTCGAATCGTTTCTCGGCGACAAAGCGCTCGCGGCGGAATTTGCCGGCGGTTCGCTGGTGATTTCACGGCTCTGTCCGGTGGATTATCACCGGTTTCATTTTCCGGTGAGCGGTAAGGCGGGTGAGCCGCGATTGATCAATGGCGACTTGTATTCGGTTTCACCGATCGCGCTCCGGTTGAATCTCGCTTATCTGTGGGAAAATAAACGGATGATCACCCTGGTGGATTCCCCGGATTTCGGCCGGGTCGCCGTCTGCGAAATCGGAGCGACGATGGTGGGAAGTATTTTTCAGACTTTTACCACGAGCCGTCCGGTGGTGAAAGGGGAGGAGAAGGGACTGTTCAAATTTGGCGGGTCCTGCGTGATTACGATTTTCCAGGCAGGGCGGATCAAACTTGACGACGATCTCGTGAAGCACGGCGCTGAGGGTATGGAAGTGTACGCGCGAATGGGCGACCGACTGGGTGTCGTACCTTGAGTGGGAGTCCCCTCGCTGCGCGGAAACCAGGCTTGCCTCTCGGTTTCCGAGGCGGTCAATTGTCCGACGAATTCTCCCCGCTCGGGTGATGGAATGGCAGACATGCGGGTCTTAGAAGCCCGTGCCGTAAGGCGTGCAGGTTCGATCCCTGTCCCGAGCACCATTTGGCTTAACGGCGCTGAAAAATCACGAGAAAGATCCGCTACTGGACTGCCTTCCGGAAACTAAACCGAACCGAAAATTGGTTGGTTTGTCATAAACGATAAGGATTGCGGAAAAAGCACTTGCTTTATTCATACTAAATCAATGTAGATTTAATGAGTATCCAATATGAAACTCTCCAAACGAGGCGAATACGCCCTCCGCTCCATGATCAACCTTGGCATCGCCGCCAAGGTGAACCGCTCGCTGGTTCGCGTGACGGAGCTGGCCAAGGCGGAGGACCTCCCGGTGAAGTTTCTCGAACAGGTCATGCAGCAATTGCGCGAGGCCGGCTTTGTGGAAAGCGAACGTGGCAAGCATGGCGGTTACCGTCTTGCGAAACCGGCGGCCCAAATTCCGATCGGCCAGATTGTGCGCCTAGTCGATGGACCGCTGGCGCCGATCGGCTGTGTCAGCCAGACGGCTTACGAGCCGTGTAATTGCCCGGACCAGGAACACTGTGGCTTGCGGATGCTCATGCTCGACGTGCGCAACGCGATCGCCGCCATCCTGGACCGGTACACGCTGGCCGACGTGGTCGAAGTCACCACCCGCAAGCTCATCACGAGCGGCCGTCCTCTGCCTTACACCACGCCGGTCGAAACAAGTTCCACCCGGCAAAAAGCCCGCAAGGGCAAAGCCCAACCATCCGTCAACAACCCCACTGAAGGGGTCATCCATCAACTTTTAGGAGATTACGCCATATGAGTCAGACAACCCTTACACCCAAAAACGAAATCCAACCCGAATGGCTTCGCGTCGTGCAGGAAAAAGTCGAGTCGCTCCGGTTCGGTGTCGTGCAGCTGGTCGTGCACGACGGCAAGGTAACGCAGATTGAGCGCACGGAAAAAACCCGCCTGCAGGGCACCCGCGACGCTCAAACCGCCGAATAAGATTTTCCTTCCGCCTACCGGTTTCCACCGGCGGCTTCATCATCCCACCTATCACTGGAAATAATTTCCGAACGGAGCGTCAACCGGACCACCGAATATGCCCGCCCTAATCCGACCTGATCCTACGCTCCATGAGCAAATTCATCCGTTACGGCACCGCGGTTCTCACCGCCGCCGCATTGACCACCTCGCTCGTCGCCGCTCCGGCTGACAGCAACGACATCCAAGCCCTGCGCGACCAAGTGCACGCACTCGAACAACAACTCAAGGTTCTGGCCCGCCAGATCGAGATCAAGGAGGAGACAGCCACCACCGCGGCGGCCAGCGCTCCGAAGATCACGATCAACGACAAGGGCTTCACCTTCGCGTCAGCCGACGCCGCCAACTCCTTCAAGTTGCGCGGTCTCGTGCAGTTCGACTCCCGCGTATTTTTCAACGACAACGGCATCACCAATAATTCCTTCCTGCTCCGCCGGGCCCGGCTGATCGCCGAGGGCACGTTTGCGAAGAATTATTCCTTCCAGCTGGTACCTGAATTCGGAGGCGGCAGCGGCACCGCCGCCAGCGCGTTCAGCATTCTCGATGCAAACCTTGGAGTCGCGCTGAACAAGGAGGTTCAGTTCAAGTTCGGCAAATTCAAGGAGCCGTTTGGCCTCGAAATGCTGGCATCCGACTCGTGGACGTTCTTCAACGAGCGCTCGCTGGTCACCAATCTCGTGCCTAATCGCGACGTGGGCGCGCAGGTTTCGGGCGACTTGTTCGACGGCCGGCTGAGTTACACGGTGGGCGTTTTCAATGGCGTGGCTGATGCCGCCAGTTCGACCAATGCCGACTTCGACAATGATAAGGACGTGGCGGCGCGCCTCATTGCTTCCCCGTTCAAGAACGACGCCGGCTCACGGGTGCAAGGCCTTTCGTTTGGCGTGGCGGCGACATTTGGCCGGCAGAAAACCGCGTCGGGTCGCACAAGCGGTTACAAGACCGATGGGCAGCAGACCTTTTTCAGCTATACCGGAACGACCATCGCGGATGGGGAAAGCTGGCGGGTTTCCCCGCAGTTTGATTATCGCAACGGATCTTTTGGTGCCATTGGGGAGTACGTTCTCTCGACGGTCAATGTGCGTCCCAGCGCCACCGGCGCGAAAGCCGAATTGCAGAACAAGGCCTGGCAACTCGCTGCGGCCTATGTGCTGACTGGCGAGGACTCGTCCGCGTCCGGCGTCGCCCCCAAGGCCAACTTCGATTTCACGAAGGGCACATGGGGCGCATTCGAAGTGGCCGCGCGGTATGCAAATCTGAAAATCGATGACGCCGCGTTTCCGCTGTTTGCGTCGCCGGCCACCAATGCCGATGAGGCATCCAGTTGGGGTCTCGGGTTGAACTGGTACCTGAGCAAGGCCGTTCGTTTCACTTTCGATTATTACCAGACCAAATTCGATTTCGCTCCCGGTGCTCCGCTCGTTTCCACGACGCCTCTGTTGCGTCAGAATGAGAAGGGGCTGATCACGCGCTTCCAAGTATCGTTCTAAAAACCAACCGATTCCTTTATGAAACTGAAACCGCTCATCCTTTCGCTGCTCGCCGCCGGCACAACGATCCTTGCCTCGGCGAAATCCATCGAATTGCTCAACGTCTCGTACGATCCGACGCGCGAGCTCTACACGGATTTCAACAAGGCCTTCGCCGCGCACTGGAAAACCCAGACGGGCGACGACGTCACGATCAAGCAGTCCCACGGTGGTTCGGGCAAGCAGGCCCGGAGCGTGATCGACGGCTTGCCGGCCGACGTGGTCACGCTGGCGCTCGCCGCTGACGTCGACGCGCTTTCCACGACCGGGCGTCTGATTCCCGCAGATTGGCAGAAACGCCTCCCGGAAAATTCCACGCCCTACACGAGCACGATCGTGTTTGTCGTGCGCAAGGGAAATCCCAAGGGAATCAAGGACTGGGACGATCTCGTCAAACCGGGTGTCTCCGTGGTGACGCCCAATCCGAAAACCTCCGGCGGCGCCCGCTGGAACTATCTCGCGGCCTGGGCGTATGCGAAGCACAAGCAGGGCGGCGATGACGCCGGCAAGGCGTTCGTGACGGCCCTCTATAAGAACGTTCCGGTGCTCGACAGCGGGGCGCGCGGCTCGACCACCACCTTCGTTCAACGCGAGATCGGCGACGTGGCCATTTCGTGGGAGAACGAGGCATTTCTCGTGCTGAAGGAATTCGGCGCCGACAAATACGAGATCGTGGTTCCGTCGATCAGCATTCTGGCTGAACCCCCGGTCGCAATCGTCGACCGGGTGGTGAAAAAGAAAGGCACCGAGGCGGTGGCGAAGGCTTACTTGGAGTATCTTTATTCCGACGAAGGCCAGGACATCGCCGGTCGGAACTACTACCGCCCACGCAACCAGACGATCGCCGCAAAATACGCGAACGTCTTCCCCAAGCTCGAACTCGTGACGATCGACGCCGAGTTCGGTGGCTGGACGAAAGCCCAGAAAACCCACTTCGCCGACGGCGGCTTGTTTGATCAGATCTACTCGAACAAATAATTCCCGCCGGAAAGTTGGTGCGCGTTACCAGGCGACCGGCATGCGCACCAACTGACGGTTTAACTCCCTTGATTCACGTGAGCTCATCACCTTCTTCCCGCTCTGCTGCGGTCGCCCGCGGCGTTTTTTCGCCCCACGATACCTCGCTGCCAGCCGTTTTCGGCCAGCAGCTCGCCGATCTCTACGATCTCGTCCAGCGCTCGCGTTATGTGTTTGGTTCGCCGCTCGGACCGATTCAGGTCGGGGAGCGCGCCTTGCATCTGCCGCGGTTCGTCTATTTTGGGCCCAATACATCCGACGTTTCGCTACGTCTGGCGTTCACTGCCGGACTCGACCATCGCGACCTGCGCAGCACGCTGGCGCTCCTTCACCTCGTCGAGCAGCTCGCGCTCAAACCGGACATCGGCCAGGGATTGAATCTTTCGTTTTTCCCGATTGTCGACGTGCTTGGCCTCGCCGGTTTGGCCGCGGAGCGTTCGCTCGCGTCCGCGGACTGGGCGGGAAGCGCGGAGCCGGAAATCAAACTGCTCGAGCGCGACGCGCGGCTGTCAGGCTATCACGGATTTGTCCGTCTCGAAACGGTGCGCGGACAGGACGAGGCGGCGGTGCGTCTGCGGTATGCGCCCAGCGATTATCCAACGCCGGAAGTCGAGCTGATCTCTTCCGCTGACTTCGAGCCCTTTGCCGTGCGCTGGGAATCCGAGTCCTCGCACGGGCCGCTCGACGGCCCGCTTTCCATTGCCGGTGATCTTGGGACAGCGCCATTTGAGCTGACGCTTCGCCTTCCCGCTACGTGGTCGGCCGAGCACTACCGTGAAGCGACGGCCTCCATTCTGAAGCGGTTTATCATCCGATACCGGGGATTCCTCGCGTACGGGCAAAATCTCTAGCGCATGAATTCACGCTTCATTTCTCTCGCAGTGTTTTATGCATGTAGGCGGGGTGCCCTCACCCCGCGAAGCGTAGCGCATCAGAATGATAACCTGCGGGGTGAGGGCACCCCGCCTACAACTAAAGCCAGACTTACGTGAGGTCTGAATTTATTCTCCAATCCATTATGTCACTCGTCATCCGTTCCATTTCGTATGTTTGCCTGGTAATCGCATCGTCCACGCTGTCGTTGCGGGCGGACACCACGCTCCTCAACGCGTCGTACGACGTCGCCCGTGAATTCTACAAGGAATACAATCCGTTGTTTGCCGCTCACTGGCGGGAAGCCACCGGCGAAACCCTGCTCATCAATCAATCGCACGGCGGATCTTCCAAGCAGGTGCGCTCGGTGATCGACGGCATGCAGGCCGACGTCGTGACGATGAACGGCGTGCCGGACGTCGACCAGCTGGCCAGGGTGAATCTTATTCCCGTGGATTGGGCGGCGCGCCTGCCGAACCAGAGTGTGCCGTACACCTCGACGATTTTGTTTATCGTCCGGAAGGGAAATCCGAAGGGCATCAAGGATTGGTCGGACTTGGTGAAACCGGGGGTTTCGGTGATCATCCCCAATCCGAAAACGTCGGGCAATGGGCGCTACAGCTATCTGGCGGCGTGGGGTTTTGGGTTGCGCCAGCCCGGGGGCGATGAGGCGAAGGCCCGTGAGTTTGTGAAGCAACTCTTCGCGAACGTCCCGGTGCTAGATACCGGTGGCCGCGGGGCCACGACGACGTTTGTGCAGCGCGGGATTGGCGATGTATTGCTCACCTTTGAAAACGAGGTGGCGCTCGCCGTCAGCGAGCTAGGCCCCGATGTCGTGCAAGCGGTGGTGCCCAGCACGAGCGTGGTGGCCGAAAACCCGGTCGTATGGGTCGATCGTGTGGTGAACAAGAGGGGGACACAGAAACAGGCGAAGGCGTATCTGGAATATCTGTACAGTACCGCAGGCCAGGAGCTCGCGGCCAAATACAACTTCCGTCCCTCCGATCCGGCCGTGCTCGCCAAGTACCACGATAAATTTCCCGCGATCACCCTCTTTTCGGTTCCGGACGTATTTGGCAGTTGGACGGCGGCGCAGAAGACGCATTTTTCCGATGGCGGTGTGTTCGATCAGATTTACGCGACGAAGTAACCGTTGCCGCCGTTTTCCCCCGCCATGCCACCTATTTTCCAGTTGATTGCCTCGTCGTCCGTCCGGGATTTTCCGGGGCGGGTGCGAGGCGTCCGGGCTGGGTTGATTGGGGCTTGTTTTCAAGGCATTCCTTCCGTTTTTCCCGAACAAAAACCTCGTGTTTCCGAGCTTATTTTCGAGACACCGGCGCAGGCGTTGTTTAAAGGTTGGGTGACTGTGGCTGTTTCAGCCTTTGATGTTGTCATCGAGGGTTGTCCCGGCTGCTTCACTTACGACTATTCCCTGTAATGTCTTTTGTCCGCGCCCAACGTTCAGTCCTTCCCGGCTTTGGCCTTTCGCTTGGCTTTACCCTGACCTATCTAGGCCTGATCGTGCTGATCCCTTTGTCGGCGGCGTTTATCAAGACGACGGGTATGAGCTGGGCCGATTTTGTGCAGGCCGTCGCCTCGCCTCGTGTGCTCGCCTCCTATCGGTTGAGTTTCATCGCATCGCTGGCCGCGGGCGTGGTTAACTCATTCTTCGGTCTGATCGTGGCATGGGTGCTGGTGCGCTATTCGTTTCCCGGGAAACGCGTGGTCGATGCGCTGGTCGATCTGCCCTTCGCGCTGCCCACGGCGGTTGCCGGCATCGCGCTCACGGCGATTTATTCGAAAAACGGCTGGGTGGGGCAGTATCTCGAGCCCCATGGCATCAAGATCGCCTTCACCGGGATTGGCGTGTTCATGGCCCTGACGTTCATCGGTCTGCCGTTCGTAGTTCGCACGCTCCAGCCGGTGCTGGCGGA
>JBEHXD010000207.1:0-8628 GCA_048498875.1 Verrucomicrobiota bacterium | reverse complement strand
AAACTCACCATGCAAATCATCCCGTGGTACCAACTCTGAGGCAAATCGACTTGCCACTTTTATCACCCCCTCCCGTTCCGCATTTGCTGTCGCTTGCCCGATTAGGGATAATCCGCCCTACCGTCGTCTTGTCGTTCAGGGCGGTGACGCGTCCCTCGATCAGTTCAAACCGTCCCGTGTACAGCCACAGTTTTTATGAAAACGTTCCAGTCTCGAACGAATCCTGCAAAACCGGTTTCACGCTGCTCCGGATTTTCATTTTGCGTCCATTTCACCGGCCAGCCATTATGCAGCTGATGATGCGACGCGGTCTTCTTGTCCTTGCCCTGATGAGCATTCTCGCGAGCTGCGCGAAGGAAGTGGACCTGCCTGCAACCGCGGTGAGCGCGGGCGACACGGGGGAATTTACGCGCTTCCGTTCCGATCTGGCCGAGCGTTTTCCGGCCGAACGACTGCAGGCGTTCGACACGGCGGTGCAGGAATTGAAACTGGACGCCATGAATCGCGAAATCGCCACGGCGGCCGCGCGCGAAGCGGACACGCTCGGGGTGATCAACGGCAAGTCGGTTCATGCGGTGACTCTTTTGGGTTGGGAGGCGAGGCGCGCCCGGTTTATTCGCGAAATTGCCTTTATCCAGGGCATGCTGGACCGCGATCTCAAGGTGAGGCAAAACGCCGGGCCCGATGGTCCGTCATCGGTGGTGATCGCCCGCATTCAAAGCGCCCAGAATGTCATCGCTCAAACCCAGCGCAGCCTCGCCGACACGGAGCAAAAGCTGGCTGAATTGCGCGCCAGTGAAGGGAAAAAGTAGCTCACAACGCATCCGCCACGCTGGAGCGCTTTCATAAAAACCGTGACCGTACGCGGGACGGTTTGAACCAATCAAGGGACTGAGGACGGTAGGGCGGATTATCCTTAATCCGCCGAGGAACGAACGAAAACCGGTCGAGACAAGCGATTATCCTGAAAGGCGGATTAGGGATAATCCGTCCTGCCATTTCCAATTTATTTCCGGCCGCAGCTTTGTTGGAAATGCTCTAGCGGGCGCTGGATTCGGCCGCTGCCTTCAGATTCGCCAGGCCCTGCTCAAACATCCCGCCGATCATCCGGTCGCTGTTGATGAGCAGACTCATGGCCTTGAACATGAAGTTGTATTTTCCGGCCATGCTCCATTCGACGACGGTGTGCGCACCTTGGGGGCGAAAGGTGAATTCCGCCATGTTGGTGGTTTCGAAAGGTTGCAGGAACTCGAGACGGTAGCGCACCAGTTCGCCCGGGCGGCTCTCCGTGATGGTCATTTTTCCCGCGCCGATCTGTTTGTTGCCCGAGTAGGCCAGCGAAGCCCCGACTCCCCCGGAAGGACCCGAAAAGGAATAACGCGCATTGGGATCGAGTTTCGAAAAGGGATTCCACGCCTGGTACCGGTGGAGATCATTCACCTGGTCGAATACGGCGGACGGCGAGGCCGCCACCGAGGTCGAGCGGACGATCCTAAAATCCGGTGACCGGAGCGCCACCACGATGAGAAATACGACAACGATGGCCGCAAGGCCGAGCAGAACGGAGGTGAGCATGACGGACGAGGGTTTTAGCGGGAATGTTCCGGCAGATACTGGCTCAGGAAGGCGTGCCGCTCATGTAAATGAGTTCCCAGCGGTGACCATCCAGGTCCTGGAAGCTGTGCTGATACATGAACCCGTAATCCTTGGGCTGGGCATAGGTTTTTCCGCCCGCCGCCACGGCTTTGCTCACCAGGGTTTCCAGCTCCGCCCGGCTCTCGCAGCTGAGGCAAATGAGCACCTCCGAGGCCTTCGCCGTGTCGCAAATGGCCGCGGGCGTAAATTCGCGAAACTTTGGGTGTGTCAGCAGCATGGTGTAGATATGTTCGCTGACCACCACGCATGCGGCCGTATTGTCGGAATATTTTTCGTTGATCGTATAGCCGAGGGCTTGAAAAAAGGCGCGGGACTTGGGCAGATCCGCGACCGGCAGATTGAGGAAGACTTGTTTGTTCATGGGATGGGAGGGTTTTGATTTTGACGGCGACGGAATGGTCGCACTTAGGATCGACGAACGTGAAAAGCGGGAACGGACAACAAATCACTTTTTTTGTTAGCGTGACTTCGATGAAGGCATCCGACCGGTTTATGCCGGCAGCGAAAGTGTTTTTAACGCCGCCAGCCAGCCGATCAGCGCCAGCGCATCGCGCAGGTAGTTCAGTCGCATCCAGCGCGATCCCATCGCGCTCAATTTCGATTCGGGAAGGTCATCGTCACGCATCAACTTGATCGCGGTCGGAATGAAGAACGCAAAAGTCCCGGTTCTTTCCACCAGCGTGATTCCGGCGGCCGCCATCCACCAGTCGTGGCGAGGGCCGGCTGATTGCCAGGCCACCACCAGGTTGGCCAGCGTCAGCAAGGTAAGTGGTCCGGTGGTGACAAATGCCCAGAATCTTAAACCGGTATTGGAGTGGCGCATGGCCGCGCGATCCACGCGAAGTCCCGCGACGCCGTTGGCCGCGAACCAGTCGGGAACGACGATTTTCTTTTCGTAGAGGCCGGCGCCATAGGCAATGCCGAGATTGATGACGAACAGCCACAGCAGGATTTCCGGAATATGAGAGGGCATTTTATTTCTTACGCAGTTTCGTTTGTCCGGTCGCCCTGCTCCCCCGGGGAAGTTCGCGCCCTGACCCTCCGAGTATGACCTTTTCAAACTGTCATCACAACTGATATTAGCTGATGTCTGTTATCACTGCCATGAATCTCGCCGCCATCGACCTGAATCTTTTCCTGGTTCTGAACGCCGTCCTCAGGGAGCGAAGTGCCACGGGTGCCGCCAGGCAGCTGCATCTCACCCAATCGGCGGTCAGCAACTCGCTCGCGCGGTTGCGGGTCCTGCTTAAGGACCCGCTTTTCGTCCGGAGCGGACGGGGCCTCATCCCCACCCCGCGCACCCGGGAACTGGCGCCCTTCCTGGAATCGGCCCTCACCCATTTCCAAGCGGCGCTCGGACCCAAGGGGCCGTTCGACGCGACGCAATCCACGCGGCGCTTTTCGATTTCGTGTGCCGACAATTCGCAGGTGCGTGACATCCCGCAGGTCGTGGCGGCCCTGGCGCGGGAAATGCCGCGGGCGGGACTGCGCGTGGTCAGCGCCGACTATCTGCTTGCGCGCGGAGGATTCGCGCACGCGGACATCGACGCCGCCCTCATCTCCAGCCGCGCCGCCAGGGGCCTGCGGTTCGAACCGCTCTACCGTGAATATGGGGTAATGATCGTGCGCCAAAAGCATCCGGAGATCGCCACCCGGGTCACGCGCGAAACATTCAACCGCCTCCAACACATCGACGTGTTCGTCACCCTCGGCGAAAGCGGCGCCAGCCGTAACTCCTTTGAAAAAATACTGGCGCGACACGGACTGGCCCGGCGCGTGGCCCTGAGCGTCCCGTCATTCACCGCCGCCGCGATCGCCGCCGTGGAAACCGACTATGTTGCCTGCATTCCGCGTCGCGCCGCGGAAGCGCTGGCGAAATACCTGCCGCTCCGGATCGTCCCCCTGCCCATTCCCGAATTTCATCTCGAAGTGGGTCTCGCCTGGCATCCCAAAACCCATACCGATCCGGGCTGCGCGCATTTCCGGAAAATCGTCATCGACGCCCTGCGCGATCAGTCGGTGAAATCCAAGCGGCCCTGATTCGGAATTTTCGACACAAGATCCCTGAGGGGACACGGAGGTCACAGAGCCCGGAAATTTCCATTCGTGTTTATTCGAGTAATTCGCGGGCCAAAATCCGGGCTTGGTTCGCTGAAAAATTATTGGTGGTTGGATCTCTCACTCATCTTTTGCGGCAGGTTCGACGTGGAACCAATCGACATCAGCCTGAGCCCCTTGAGCACCACTGGCGAACAATCCCACCTTCGCGCCCACCCAGCGGCCGATGCTCGCCGTGAAGACGGCGTCGCCCGCTGGAGTGAATTCCTTGCCGTCGACGCTAAAACTGAACCGGCACTTGCCCCCGTCACGCACGGTCACGCGAAAGTAGGCCGGTATTTCGGCCAAGCCCGGCACCGCGATCTCCTGCTGCGCTCCGCCTTTCGCCGCTTCACGACGGGTAACCAGCACGACCGACACTTGGGATTTGATCCGTTTGAGCCCGATCCACGCATAATCATAACCAAATACAACCAACCCCGCGCTATCGCCGTCGGCTTTGTCCGTCAGTTGCACTTTGGTCGTAACCGTGAACTCGCGGGCCGGAAACTTTTGCAGCAATAAATACGGGGCTTCGTAAAGATTGCCGCCATTCGGTGCGGGCTGTGCCGCCAGCCGCAGGAATCCGGGACGCGCACTCAGCGACATCCAATCACTCTGCGGATTCGCCTGCCACTGCCACTGCAGGCCAAGCGCCAAACCACCAAACTCGTCACTCGTCGCCGGTTCGGCCACGGGCTGCACCGGCAACGCCGGCTTCGGATAATTCAATACCGGTTCGCCTTTTTCCGCAAGGGTCGCCACGCCCGTCCCCATCAACGGCCAGTCGTTTTGCCAGGCCACCGGCTCCAAATGCACGATGCGGCCATAAGCGCCCTTGTCCTGAAAGTGGAGAAACCACCATTCCCCCGCGGGCGTATCGACCAATGCGCCCTGATGCGGGCCGTTGACCGGCGACGAGCCCTGCGCCAGTACGATCCGATCCTCGTACGGCCCGCGAATGTTGCGCGAACGGAAGACCGACTGCCAGCCGGGGATGACGCCTCCAGCAGGAGCAAAGACATAATACCAGCCGTTGCGTTTATAAAACTTCGGGCCTTCCAGCGTGGTGTAGCCCGGCAGCCTGTCGCCGTGGATCACGAAGCCGAAATCATCGATGATTTTGGTCCCGGTGGAGTCCAGTTCGTGCAGCGTCAGGACGTTCTTGATGTTGGCGCGACTCGCCGCCCAGCCATGGATCAGGTAAACGCGACCGTCGTCATCCCAAAGCGGACACGGATCTATGATGCCACGACCGCCTTTGATCAGGACCGGCGCGCTCCAGGGCCCACGCGGATCCGTTGCCGTCAGGAGATAAATGCCGAAGTCCGGATCGGGATAATAGATCCAGTATTTGCCGGCGTGAAAGCGGATCGACGGAGCCCACACGCCTTTTCCGTGCTGCGGCGTGCGAAAACTATCCTCGGGCACGAGTCTCGGCAGGGCATGCGTGATCAGCTCCCAATTCACGAGATCCCGTGAATGCAGGATGGGCAGACCCGGCACGTGATTGAAGCTTGAGCTCACCATCCAATAATCGTCACCCACTCGCACTACGTCGGGATCCGAGTAATCGGCGTGCAACACCGGATTGCGATAGGTGCCGTCGCCACGGTCGGCCGGCCAGACCATGGGGCGCACAGGCAAGGGAGATTGGGCGGTCAGCATGTTAACGCTCATCAGAATGAACATAACCCACCGCCAGGCCGGTTGGTTTCGAAAAAAAAGAATCGGGGGGAAAAATCCCTCCGGCCGGGACAAAGCAGGCGAGCGTTTCAGCATGGACGAAATTCATAAGATTTACCGCACGAACCAGGATAAAAAATACAGGTGCGCTCACGCGACCTCCTTGCGCCCGATATGCGGCACGAGAATTTGGATGAGCAGAAGCGAAAGCACATACATCCCCGAAAAATACGCGAAGACCGGAACATAGCTGCCGGTCTTCTGCAGAATCTGACCGGTGATTTCATTCACGAATCCGCCGGTGAAATACGCGAGAAACCCGCCCAGGCCCACCACCGAACTGATGGCCTGACGGGGCATCGTATCCGAAACCACGCTGAACAGATTGGCCGACCAGCCCTGATGGGCGGAGCCGGCGAGGCCCACAATCACCACCGCGAGCCAGACACTTCCGGCATAAGGGGCAAAAAACACCGGTACCACGGCAAGGGCGCACGCGAGCAGGGAGCATTTACGCGCCGCATTCACCGTCCAGCCGCGGGCCAGCAGCCATCCCGCCAGCCAGCCCCCCGTCACGCCGCCGATCGCGGCGAGAAAGAAAAACGCACTGGTCCACCACGCCATCGCCGTCAGATCGAGGTGAAACGCCTTCTTGAGGAAATCGGGGAGAAAAAACTGATAGAAGCCCCAGGCGGGCCCGGCAAAAATACTCGCCAGGAGATAGGCCCAGACCGCGCGATAACGCAGCAGGGTGAACACCGGCACCGTGCCTTTCGCGTCCTCCACCGTCACCAGCTGCTGCCCTTCCTTGATGTAGGCGAGTTCGGACGGCGCCAGCCGTGGATGCTTTTCCGGCGTCTCGTAAATCCAGAGCCAGGCCGCGACCCAGAGGAAACCGGTGGCACCCGTCGCATAAAACGTCGTCTGCCAGCCCCAGTGGTCGTACATCCATTTCACGAAAAGCGGGCACAGGACGGCGCCGACATTGGTGCCCGCGTTGAACCAGCCCGTCGCCAGCGCCCGTTCCCGCACGGGAAACCATTCCGCGACGGCACGTGTTGCCGCCGGGAATCCCCCACCTTCACCGATTCCCAGCATGAGACGGCTGGCCGCCAGCATCCAGAACCCGGCGGCGATGCCGTGGCTCGCGCACGCGAGCGACCAGAAGATCATGACCACGAGGAACCCTTTTCGGGTGCCAAGAAAATCCATCAGCTTGCCGCCGCCGATGTACATCAATCCATATGTCACGAGGAATGCGGAATCCAGCAGTGCCTTGTCGGTTTTGGTGAAGGGGATATCAAGGGAGATGGCCTTGAAGGCGTTGGGGAATGCCTGCCGGTCGAGGTAACTGATGGCAATCGCAATGGAAACAAGGAAGGCGATCCGCCATCGCAGCATAAAATGCCTCTTCGCGCCAAATTACGGATAAGAATGCGCGATTGCACCGGAGGTGGCATCCCAAGTCAAGCCTGTCTCTGGCCAGGGCCATTCACTCCCTAAATCGGTCTTCAAGCCCGGCGTCTTACCCATCTTCACATCAGGGGGTTGAATTCATGTAAAAACAAGCCTTCCCATGCCTTTCACTACTCATCGAACCCTCTTTATAGGCCCAATTGCCTAGGTGGTGCTATTGAGCAGCGGGGGTTTTCGTCGATAGACCTTACACATCGTGTCTGCTGCATCTCTTTGACTTTGTTCCCGTGCGGGAGTTTTGCGTGCCCATGCCGTCGCCTAATTCCGGGTCATCTTCTCCGCGCCCCCCGGCCAGCCGGCCTGCCCGCACGCTGGATGCCGACAGCATCGATGCGGCCCTCAATACGCTGCAGCAGCGCATCGATCTCCTGCAGCAATCGCTGGCCCAGCAAAATAAACTCGCAACGCTGGGCATGGTCACCGCCGTCATCGCCCACGAATTCAACAATATCCTCACGCCAATGCTTTCGTACACCCGTTTCGCGCTGACTGAAAAGGCCGATGATGCGTTGCGTCATAAAGCCCTCACCAAGGCGCTCTCCGGCTCCGAACGGCTGGCGGGGATTTCCAAGAGTCTGCTGGGTTTTGCCCGTGGCGATGAATCGGCCGCATCCTCCATTCTGAATGCCGTTCAGGAGACTTTGGTCTGCCTGGCGCGCGATCTGTCGAAGGATGGAATCACGCTGACGCTGGAAGTGGCGGCAGAGCTTTCGGTCTCCATCAATGCCGGCCATCTTCAGCAGGTGCTGATGAACCTCATCGTCAACGCCCGCAGCGCCATGTTGGCGCGCAGTGGAAATGGCGGCGGGGGCGGAATTAAAAGAATTGCCATTCGCGCGGCACGGCGCGGCCAGATGGTTGATATCGTCGTACAGGATACGGGGCCTGGAATTCCCCCCGACGTTCTGCCGCATATCTTTGAGCCTTTCTTCTCCACCAAAAAAGGTGAAGACGCCCAGTCGCCCGCGCTGGAACTTGCGGATGACTCCGTCCCCCGCGGCGGGACAGGTCTGGGCCTTACGATCTGTCAGGAATTGATACGAGCGGCAGGCGGCTCGATCCGTGTCGAAAGCCAACCCGGCTCAGGAACCACCTTCACGATTGAATTGCCCGCGGCCTGATCTGTTTTCCATCCTATTTTCAAATCCATTGCATCAAGAAAACCCCGCGAAGGGCAATTTTTTCACATCACGCCAACGATTATGGTCCGATTTCAAAAACGCCACTTATAACTTGACGCGAATCGTTTTTGTCGAATAATACCCCGCACACAACACGCTAATTTTCACCTCTGGGAATACACACATCGATCATTTTAATTGCGTATCTGGCCTGTTTTTCAGGGCTTGATCCTCGCCGCCACCGGATGATCCACTTATCATTCGAAAGCTGTTGCGCCCCACTCGACAGCCCGTGGCGGCATTTTTATGCGCCTGCGGGACTGTTGGCGGATATTCTGGCGGCATGATCGTGGAAAATATGCAGTTTGATGTCGCCATTCTTGGTGCCGGGGCGGCGGGCATGATGACGGCAGTAGTCGCGGCGGAGGGACTTGCGGGAACGGGAAAGCGGATCGCGATATTTGAGAAAAATATCCGGCCGGGAATCAAAGTTCTGGTGTGCGGCGGGGGGCGATGCAATTTTACCAATGCCGGCAGCATCGATTTTTGATTGGGCAGTTTGGGCGGACTGGGCGATTTCTCACCCCGGCGT
>JBEHXD010000206.1:0-8630 GCA_048498875.1 Verrucomicrobiota bacterium | reverse complement strand
ATGCTGTCGGACACCGTGATGAGACGGGAGCCAGCCTGGAAGTTCAAAGATCGAATCGGGCCGGCTCGAGCTGGAGCAGCAGCAGGTCAGCGTCCGCCAGTGCATCGACGACGTGGTGAATTTGCTCGGCGAACAAGCCCGCCGGAAAAAACTGGAGCTGCGCGCGGTGGTGGAGCCGCGTGTGCCAAGCTGGGTCACGACCGATGGCACCCGTCTGCGTCAGGTGCTGCTCAATCTTATCGGCAACGCGATCAAGTTTACCGAGAAGGGCGAGGTTGAAATCAGCATTTATGGTGAGACCGGTCCGGAAGGCGAATCGCGTTTGGGTTTCGACGTGCGCGACACCGGCCCCGGCATTGCGCAGGACCGGCTCGACCGGCTTTTCAAACCGTTCAGCCAGGCGGATTCGTCCACGACGAGAAAATATGGCGGTACGGGTCTCGGACTCGCAATCTGTCGCAGTCTGGCCAAACTTTTGGGTGGTTCGGTCGAGGTCTCGAAAACGTCGGCTGAAGGCACCACCTTTCATTTCAGCATCGCCTGTGTGCCGTGTGACATGATGCCCGATGTGCTGCTGAGCGACCTTGCGCCGGGTGCCACCGGTCGGGCGACGCGTCCGCCCATGCTGGCGCTGAAGTCGGACAGCGGTGGTCAGCGTCCGCTGCGCATTATCGTGGCGGAGGACAACGTGGTGAATCAAAAGCTCCTTCAACAATTGTTGAAACGCCTTAAGTTCGACGCGGAGTTCGTCGGTAACGGAGCGGAGTGTGTGAAGCTTTTGCGGGAAGCGACGTACGATATCATTCTCATGGATTGCCAGATGCCGGAAATGGACGGCTACGAGGCCACCCAGCGAATCCGCGCGGGCGAAGCCGGGGACGCGAATCGGGCGGTGCGGATCATCGCACTCACGGCGCATGCCATGGCCGGCGACCGTGAGAAGTGTCTGGCGGCAGGCATGGACGACTATCTGACGAAACCAATTCAGCCCGCCCAACTTGTCACAGCGCTTGAGCGTTCGCGCCCGGCGGCGAACGTGTGAGTGGCGTATCCGAAGGTGCGTCGCATCGCTGTAGCTGGCGGAGATGATTCAAGTCCGGGAAACGGCCAAAAGCCCTGGGATTGGCGCCCGGTGACAGTTTGGTTAAGCCGCTTTTGGGTGAAGGATGCTCACAAATAGGCAGATCAGGAGCGGATGTATTCCGCGATTGCCGGTGTGAGGCCGTGGTGTTACGTGAGCTTGATCAACCGAACTCTCAACTCCCGATTGCCATGATTGATGTCAATGAAGTGAAAATTCGCCTGGCTCTGGCTGAACTTGAAAAACGACGCATCCAGGAGCGCTCGAAAAGGAATTCAGCCCGCTGGCGGCTCGGGTTTATGATCGTTTGGACGCTCGCGATTCTGGTGCTGGGATTTGTCGCCCAGAAGTCCAAACTTGAGTTTTCCGGCCCCGGCTGGATCGGACTGATTTGTACGTGTTTTCTCGGGGCTGGCTGGCGGCAGTATCGCGCGTCCGAAGAGTTGCACGAACTCCAGGCCGAGGTTTTCCAGCTTAAGGAGCAGATGCGTGATAAAACCGCCGGACGCTAGCGCGCCCGGGGTGGATGGAGCCGTCAAACCTCAGCCGTCAAAATCAGGCGTTGGTCCGGCCGTAGATTTTCTGCAGCAACGCCGTGTTTGGCGCGGGGGCCGCAACGGGTTCCACTCCCCGGCTCAGGCTCGCGCGAAGGAGCAGCTGTTCGTTTTCCTTGTCGAGCTGGAGAATTTGCAGAATCCGACTGCGTACCTTTTCAACCAGAGCCCGCGATTCGCGGCCGGCTTCGCCACCGGCATTGCTGCTGCGCAACGAGGTCAGCGTTTGATCCAGTTGTTCAAGCAGAACGCGCTTCCGGTCGAGCAGAACGGCATCGGGCGCGCGGCGGTGTTGCTTGAGATGGCGGTTTTCTTCGAGTGCGAGTTGATAAAGCTCGTCACAAACTTGCTGATGTTTTTGCAGCGTTTCCTGAGTGCTCATTGCTGGGTGGGGAAGTAGGCTGACTGGGAACATTGGTGTCAATGTTCGGAGCGATGGTGTGTGGTTCGGGAGAATTTTTTGTAGTGGGATCGGAGCCGTTGCTGAAGACCGCGGCGAGTTGCTTCTCAGTTTGATCCTGCCAGGAGAGCTGACCGAGACGCCAGGCGGCCATGCGGGCGAGTTCCTGGAGTTCGACGTTCGGTGCCTTGCCGGCTTCTTCCGGTTTGGTCTTTCCGGCTGCTCCTTCCGTCGCAGGCGCCTTCGTACCGTCGATGATGCTCTGATAAGCCGTCGTCGCGCGATCATACAAGCGCATGCGCTCGTAGCAGAGTCCCATTTGATAAGCAACCGGCAGGCGCCACTCGGGTTCCTTCGAGAGGTTGGCCAGTCCCTGGTAAATCATCAGGGCGTTCAGCGTATCACCTGCCTGGAAAAAATCATTTGCGAGTTGGTTCCCGGTGCGACGCTGCCAATAGGACCAGCGCGATGGATCGCGATTGGATTGCACGGTTCGCAATACCGCGAGCGTGGCGTCGAGCGCTTCCTGTTTGCGGCCCAGTGCCCGCAGGGAGAGCGCGAGCAGGTAACGCGCCTCGGGAACATTTTCGTCCTGCGGCCATTGTTCCAAGTAGGAGGTTACGGTTTTGACCGTGCCATCGTAATCCTTGTCCCGGAACAGCGCGTCGGCGGATTTGAAATGCGCCCGGGCGCGGTCGGCCGGCGCGAGATCAAGCAGGCGCAGCCGCGAGTAGAACTTGTTGGCCTCGGCAAAATTTCCCTGCTGAAAATGCGTTTCGGCGATCTCAAACTGCGCGGTTTTGGCCAGCACCTGATAGTGCTCGGAATTTTCCGACGACAGCTTGAGCGTCGAATTGATGACGTTATAAAAATGCGTGAGCGCCAGCTGGTGGGCGCCGAGTGCCCGTTGCGTGCGGCCGAGTTCGAGCAAGGCGTCCGGCACGTAGGTCGCGGTCGGATAATCTTTCAGGTAGCGCTCGTAAACGGCGGCGGCCTTGGTGAAGGAACCCGAGCGGCGGTACACGCGCGCGAGGCCCAGAAGAGCGCTGGCGAGATCCTTTTTATTGGCGCGAGGCGAGGCGAGAATCTGTCGGAACGCAATTTCGCCGGCATCCCAGTCGCCACGCTCAGTCAGGGTGACACCCAGATTTTGCAGCCCGATGATCTCCCGATGGGAATCCTCCGACTCGATCGTCGGAGGGGCTTCATTTTTTTTGCCTTCCTCCGTCGCCGCAGTGCCGGCGTGAGTCTCAGTTACGCCTCCATGTTCACCGGTGCCGGCCGCCGGCGTGGCTGCTGGCGATTCAGCATGGTGGGCAGGAGGTGTGGCTTCTTCCTTGTGCCCGGACGATTCGGTTTCGGCATGCGCGGTTAACGCACTGGTCAATACGAAGACGAGTGAACTCAGGAACGTTAACAACGGATGTCGCAGAATCATCTTTGCTGGTAGGTGGCGGAACTGACGGGAAGCTGTCCGGGTGTGGGTGCTTTGGCGGCGCTCGCGGGGACGACGACATTCACGCCTTCGCCGGCCGGGAACTGGAAGAAGGGAAGGAAGTCTTCAGCGCGGGAAGTAGGGCGGGTGTCGTCAGGCAAAATGCTCAACGTGGATTTACCGCCCTGAGGCACGGCAACAGGAGGAGGAGTGACGACCGGTTCCTTGACCTCGGCCACGGGAGCTGGCGGAGGCGTGGGTTCGGCGGGCGCGGCGACCGGTTGCACCGGTTCGGGCGGAGGCAGAGGTTTTGCTGCTACTTTCGGAATTGGCCGGGGTTCGGCGGCAAAACGCAAGGGACGGACACTTGCCACTTTCAGGTACGGACGCGAATCTCCCTCGCGGGAATCGCTGTCGGAATTCGAAGGTAAACGGGTTCGCGCCTGGGCTTCGGTGGCGAGCGGGACCAGGGCGTGCTGGAGGAGCAAGAGGGAAAGCACTTTTAACGTGCGATTGAGCCCCCTCTTTGGAGTGGGTGATTGAAAATTCATTGCCGTGTAAACGTTCCATGGTGTGGATCGTGATGATTCGCCCTGACCCCCTATCTAACGGCACGGGGCTTCCAAAATGTAGCGATAATCCGGCAGAAATTAACGCCTGAAACCCGGTTCAAATCGCTCGGATTCGGGCTTTTATCGATTCAACTCCTAGGGTGTTTTACCCGGAATTTTGCTGTGAGAACAATGTGGATCGACCACACTCTGCGAGGCTCAGAAATTGATTGCGCCCTGCGTCAGATTTTCACCCAGACGCTTCGTGGCGCGGTCCACGGCGACCAACATGGCTTCCTCCAGGATCGCGGACGTAAAATTCCATTCGAGTAGGAGATCACCGTTAACCTGAAACAGGAAACCATCCTCCATGATGCCAGGTCCCATGCTCGCGGCGATATAACGGCCAGCGTGTAAATGGGCGAGAAGCGGGCGGGCTTCAGGCGGAGCTTCGGTGGGGCAGTGCTGAAATTCGGCTGCTGCGACCATCAGTTCCGGAAAACGCCAGGCACGGAGCAGTCGGGCACCCACTTCCGCGTGCTGATAACCCAAGACTTCCTTTTCGGCCTGTTCCCACGTGTAGCCGCGTTGCTGCTGGCAGGCACGGACGAGCGGGAAAAATTTGGCACAGGCGTGGGCCACGGCCAGTTTGCCCATTTCGTGAACGAGACCTGCCGTGTAAGTGAGCTGCGGATCGACCTTCTCGGTCATCTCCGCCAGCACTTCACTCGCAATCGCGCAGCAAAGGGCATGACGGCAAAAATCGCTTGGCTCCAAATTCGCGCCCGTATTGTTCGTCGCCGGCCAGCGGCCAATCAAGGCCAGTGCGGCCAGCCGGTAGATCTCCTTGGCACCCAGCCGGAGGATGGCTTGCTCAACTGATTCCACGGCACGACCGCCTCCGCCGAAAAATGCGGAGTTGGCCAGGCGAATCGTGGCGCTGGCGAGCGCCGGGTCGATCTGGATGATTTTGCTGATCTGCTCAGTCGAACTGGATTCGCTCTGCAGTGCCTGCGAAAGCTTCGGCAGCAATGAGGGAGAGCAGGGCAGCTTCAGGGCGGCCGTGCAGACTTCTTCGATTGCTGGAGGATGATTGGCTTCGGGCATGAGGGATCAGGCGGCGGCGTGCAACAGCGAGCCGGGATCGAGAATCAGCGCGATGTTGCCATCGCCGAGAATGGCGGCACCTGCGACGCCGGGCAAGCCTTGCATGAAGGCACCCAGACTCTTGATCACGACTTCCTGTTTGCTGATCATTTCGTCCACAAACAAAGCGGATTGCCGGTCGGAGGTTTCGACGATGACCACGATGCCTTCCCACGGATTTTCCGTGTCGCAAGGGATGCCGAAGCGGCGATGCAGGCGGTGAAGGGGGAGAAGCCGGCCGCGCACTTCGATGAGTTCGCCCTGGCCCTGGACGGTGGTGATCGAGCCGCGCGCGGGGCGCAAGGCGACCTGGACCGACGTGGTGGGCAGAATGAAACGATCGGTGCCGACGCGCACCACGAGTCCATCGATGATGGCCATCGTGAGAGGCAGGCGGATCTTGAAAACCGAGCCTTGATTGATCTCCGAGGAAATCTCGACGATGCCGCGCAGTTTTTGAATGTTGCGCTTCACTACGTCCATGCCGACGCCGCGGCCGGATACGGACGTGACTTTTTCCGCGGTGGAGAAACCGGGGGCGAAAATAAGCGCGAGGATTTCGTCGCGGGTCATCACGGTGCCCGCCGCAATGACTCCTTTTTCCACGGCTTTCTTGTAGATCCTGTCCGGGTCGATGCCGCGGCCGTCATCACGCAGTTCGATGACGATGTTGCTGCCCTGGTGATAGGCGTGCAGGTGGACGTTGCCGGTTTCCGACTTGCCCTTGCCCACGCGTTCGGCGGCGGGTTCGAGACCGTGGTCCATGGCGTTGCGGACCATGTGCACGAGGGGATCGGCGATTTGCTCTACCACGGTGCGATCGAGCTCGGTGTCTTCGCCACTGGTGGTGAAATTGACTTTCTTGCCCAGGTCGCTCGCGAGATCGCGGACCAGGCGTTCCATTTTCTGGAACGTCGGCTTGATCGGAATCATGCGCAACGCCATCGCGGTATGCTGCAGTTCCTTCGTGATGCGGGAAAGCTGGGTGACATTGCGCCCCAGCATCGTGCCATTCGGGCCGATTTCACGGGCGGTTTCAATCAACTGGCTTTGCACGATCACCAATTCGCCGACGACATCCATGAGGGAGTCGAGCTTGTCGGTGCTGACGCGGACGGTGGCATTGCTCGAGCCTTTGCCCGAACCGCCTTCGGCCGGTGCGCCCGATTTCACCGCGTTGGCCGCGGCCTTGACGGGATTGGCGGCGGCCACCGGTGACACGGGCATGGGTACAATATTCGACGCCGTTTCAGGAGAGCTTTCGCGAACCGGTGCGGCAGCGGGAGAGGCGGGTTTTGCCGAAGGCGGTGGCAGGATGCACACGTCGCCCGCGGGAGCGCCGGAGGCGAGGCGTTTGACCGCGTAGATGAGGTGGCTGACGGGAATGATCTGGTCGGGCAGGCGACCGGATTCCAGGGCCACCGAGACCTGCTGAACCTGGGCCTGCAAGGCGTCCCGGCTCTTGAGGATTTCCGTGATGATCTCGGAATTCAACAGCAGCTTCTGGCTGCGCGCGAGATCGAGCAGCGATTCCACTTCGTGCGCGAGCTTGTGCATCGGCATGAGTTGAAGGAATCCGGCATTGCCCTTGATCGTGTGAAATGAACGGAAAATGGAATTCAGCGCCTCGGGATTGTCGGGCTGATGCTCGAGCGCGAGCAACGCGGCTTCGATTTGCTGCAGGTGATCGACCGCCTCGACATAAAATTCCGCGAGCAACTCGCGATTGTCCTCGAGGGAAAGGGTGAGCAGTTCGTCGACTGAGGCGGGCGCGTGGGCCGGTTCATTGACCGGGGCGGGCGCGGCGGCCGGAGCGGCGACGGTGTTGTCCCCAAACGGTGCGACGGTTTTGCCGGCCTTCACAGCGGCGATGGCGTTCGGCAGCCAGTCGATCAATTCGCGCAGCTGGTTGAGCGTCGCCTCGTCGAACGGCTGGGCGGCGTCGAGCTTCTTGTCGAGCGCGCCATGCATCGCCGCGAGCGGTTCGCTCAAGCTTTGCTCATTGAGACAGTGTTCACGGATTTCCCCCAACAGGCTGTAGGAGGGGATCAGGCCGTCATCACGGCCGGCTTGGGCAAGAATGGACTCTGCGGCGAGGCGGTTGACTGCGTCATCGAGAGCCTGGAAGGATTCCGGGGGAATAGACATAGGGCCAAATTGGCTTTGGTGTGCTGGATTATCGTCACGGCCCGTGGAAACTTAAGATTGGTGGGGGCCGGATTTTAGCAGATTGTCAGTTTGTTACGGCGGTTTTTTTCCGATCCAGGCACCCGTCGACCACGATCACGAAACCACAACACTTTATCGCGATTTTGCCTCAAGATGGAGCGGAATTGAGCCGTAGTTGAAACAGCGCCTGTGAATCACTGCGCACATCCATTTCAATGAGCTCATCACCTGCTTCCGCCAACGCCCCGGTTTCCTCTGCCACCGCCAAGCTTGCTGGCAAATACCTTACCGTAGTCCTCGATTGCGAGGCTTATGGACTAAACGTGTTGAAGATTCGGGAGATCATCCGCCTGCAGAAGATCACGCCGGTTCCGCAGCTGCCCAGCTACGTGAAGGGTGTGATCAATCTCCGCGGCCGCGTGATCCCGATCGTCGATTTGCGGGTGAAATTTGGTCTGAAAGCCGACTTCACCGAGCGCACCTGCATCGTGGTCGTCCAGGTCAAATTGCCCTCGGAGCAAATCGTGCAGATGGGACTCATCGTGGACAGCGTTGAGGAAGTAGTGACCCTTGCGGCCGGTGAAATCGAGCCCACCCCGGATTTCGGAGCGAAAATCGACACCACCTACCTGATGGGCATGGCCAAGGTGAAAGGCCAGGTGAAGACGCTCCTCGATATCGATCGGGTCGTATCGCCCGAGGCCGTCCAGGCCATGACGGCGGAAGTCGCGACGAACTGATCGCATAAAATAATTTCAGATCTCAAGGCCTCGTTGATGAAATCAGCGGGGCCTTTTTATTGGGCGCCATATACGGTTCATGGCCAGGTGGAACGCGACCTCCGGGCGCGTTGCTTGGAAAAGGAGGGGCGCATGGCTGCAAAAAATCGTTGTAACGCAGAGTGAACAGGTGATCACGGAGCGCAAAAAAAATACCGGAAGTTCCTTGGAAGAGACTGTGGGTCTCACGCTGGGCTTGGATTGCTGGATCTTCCACCGGGACTATCCTCCGTGAACTCCGTCCGGACTCTGTGTTCTCTGTGACGAAAATTGGGCCGCGCGTGTAGGTCAGCGCGAGGCTCTTCAGCACGCCGGGACGTCGTGCTCCCCCTTCCTGGCGGGGCGCAAAAAAAACGGGCGGCGTGTTTTGCACGCCGCCCGTCCCACACAATATACCCAGCAAAAATCGGTGATCGATTTCGAAAGAGGTGATTAAGCCGTCGCCAGTGCCGCAGGGGCGGCCTTGCCGATTGATGCGATTGGTCTTTGCTTTTCCGTTTTTGTCATACCCCACC
>JBEHXD010000205.1:0-8667 GCA_048498875.1 Verrucomicrobiota bacterium | reverse complement strand
ACTCGAACCCCCAACCAACGGTTTTGGAGACCGCTACTCTACCAATTGAGCTACACCCCTGTGGTTGATTCTATTTTCTTTTAGACGACACAGCCGGGACCCCAAAAAGGAGCCCCGGCAGCGTCAGGCTGAATTAATTGACGATGCTTATTCGACGATCTCGGTGACGCGACCGGCACCGATGGTGCGGCCACCTTCACGGATGGCGAACTTCTGGGTTTTCTCCATGGCGATCGGCACGATGAGCTCGATGTCGACTGCGATGTTGTCACCCGGCATGATCATCTCGACGCCCTTGGGCAAATTGACGACGCCCGTCACGTCCGTGGTACGGAAGTAGAACTGGGGACGATAGCCATTGAAGAATGGCGTATGACGGCCACCCTCGTCCTTCGAGAGAACGTAGATTTCGGCCTTTGCCTTCTTGTGCGGCTTGATGGACTTCGGAGCAGCGATAACCTGACCGCGCTCGATGCCTTCCTTTTCAATACCGCGGAGAAGAATACCGACATTGTCGCCAGCCTGGCCCTGATCGAGCAGCTTGCGGAACATTTCGATACCGGTAACGACGGTCGTGGTCGTGTCCTTGAGGCCGACGATTTCAACGGTGTCGTTGAGCTTGCAGATACCGCGTTCGATACGGCCCGTCGCAACGGTGCCACGACCGGTGATCGAGAAAACGTCTTCGACGGACATCAGGAACGGCTTGTCGAGCTCGCGGGCCGGCTCCTGGATCTCGGAATCGAGAGCTTCCATGAGCGACTGAATGGCGGCTTCACCTTCCGGTTTGCCTTCGAGCGCGGCGGTGGCGGAACCACGGATGATCTTCGCCTTCTTGCCGTCGAACTGGTACTTGGTGAGGAGATCGCGAATTTCTTCTTCGACGAGCTCGAGGAGATCCTTGTCGTCGATCAAGTCGACCTTGTTCAGGAACACCACGAGGTTTGGAACGCCGACCTGGCGGGCCAGGAGGATGTGCTCGCGGGTCTGCGGCATCGGGCCGTCAGCGGCGGAAACAACGAGAATACCACCGTCCATCTGAGCGGCGCCGGTGATCATGTTCTTGACGAAGTCGGCGTGTCCGGGGCAGTCGACGTGCGCATAGTGGCGCTTGTCCGACTCATACTCCACGTGGGCAACCGAGATCGTCACGATCTTGGAGGCGTCACGTACGGTGCCGCCCTTCGCAATATCAGCGTAAGTCTTCACCTCAGCGAGACCCTTGCGGGCCTGTACCGCGAGGATGGAAGTTGCCATGGTGGTCTTGCCGTGGTCGACGTGGCCGATTGTGCCGACGTTAACGTGCGGCTTTTTGCGTTCGAATGTTCCTTTAGCCATGTGGAGCTGGAGTAGGTTGTTGTAGTTTAATTTGTTGATCTTTATTAACGTCGGAGATCACCGACGTTGGCCTGGAGCCCAGAACCGGATTCGAACCGGCGACCTCGTCCTTACCAAGAACGTGCTCTGCCAACTGAGCTATCTGGGCAGACCAAGGCACAGACCAAAATAGAAAAGAATGGCCAGAGAATAGCTCCAAAAATTCATCGTCAACTAGATTCTCGCGGATTTTCCAAAAAAACTAAGGCCCAATCAAAACCCGATACTTTCCGGGTACCAAACGCTCCCCAATCCGAAACGATTTTGCAAGATATGTGCGTAACAGAACCTCCAAGTCTTCCCGACCTGATCCATTGATCAAAATCGGGTCAGCAACCAGTCCGGCCGGACTTACTGAAATCAAGAATTCCAAGGGCACAAAATCCGCCTTGATTCCCGGGATTTTCTCTAATGCTTGAGCCACAATTATTTTACCGTCCTTCAGGCTTTCTATCTCCAAAAAACCATCGCGATCGGCCAGAACCGGTGGAGCGATTTCGCGGGTGCCAAACCCGGCAAAGGGAGCCTCATTGCCGGAGGCGGCGACCTCGGAAAGATTTCCCGAAGGTGGATTTTGCTCGGTTCCGTATGCCTTGGCGATCTGGTCATCAACAAATTTAGGTGGCAGGAGCTCGAAGATCTGCCCGGGTTGACGTTTCATGTCCTCTTTCAGGGCAACATGGCCATAATTCCATTCGGTGGGAAAGAAGAGCGGAGTGGGATCCAGATACCTCGCCTGCTCACGCAATACTTCATTCCCGATCTCGCTCTGGCTGGTCGCCAGCCGGATCGCCGGATTTTCCACTTTGGGCTCAACCACCGGAACGCTGATTTTGGATCCCGTCCACAACCACCACCCGCCGCCCGCACCCAGCGCAAACAGGAGAAATATCCAGACCCTGCGTTTTATTTTGAAACCTGAGGCCATCTGAAACCCTACTTCAGGTCGCTTTCAGCTTCCTGCACTTCATTGGCCGTTTGCACATATGAGAAACCCACGGATTGAGCCAGCGCGGACAATTCGCTCACGGCCTGTAGCGTAACGTTTTTGTCTGCGATCAACAAGAGCACTTCATTGGGATGTTTTTTGGCGTAGGCCGCGAGGTGTCCCTCCAGTTCCGCCTTTTTCACGATCGCTCCTTCAAACAGAATCACATTGTCCCGCCGATAGCTCACCACCACCGATGCGGTGCGCGCAAGCTGAGGCTGTCCGTTTTTAGGCAGGGTGAAATTTTCGTTGCCGGTTCCCACCAGCAATCCGGGGGCGAGCACAAAGCGGGAACCCAGCAAACTGAAAAAAAGAAAAATGACCGCCACGTTAACCCACGAAACAAAATCCAAGTCCCGTGGGGGTGGACTTAGCCGTGATTCCAGCTCCAGGGGCCTGGTGATCACGTTTTTTTCTCCTGTTCGGGCCGGTATTCCAGCAGCAAAAACCGCATGAGTTCGTTGCCGCTCCATTCCATGTCCTGCACCAGTGCACGCACCCGGCTGGTCAAAAAGTAGCGACCCAGCTGGGCGGGAATCGCCACAATCAGACCGGCCGCGGCGGTCAGCAACGCCTGCCACATTCCTCCCGCGAGCGCGTCGGGCGTCGCATAATTGCCGCCATGATTAAAGAGCTGAAACGTGCTGATCATGCCCAGCAACGTGCCGAGCAGACCGAAGAGCGGAGCAATTTGTGCAATCGCCGCCAGCGCGCCGATGCGTCGCTCCAGGATCGGGATTTCCGCGAGCGCGGCTTCCTGCACGGCGAAACGCAACGCCGGTTCGCCTTCGCCCGCATGCCTGAGACCGGCCTTCACAATTTTCGCGACCGGTCCCGGCGTTTCCTCGCCGAGCGTGAGCGCCTCCATCAGACGGTTTTTCCCCAGAAGATTTTTAATTCCCGTGAGAAATTCATTCGAGCGAATCTGGCTGCGGTGGAGAAACAGGGCGCGCTCGACAAACACGACCACGGCAATAAGGCCGAGCAAAACCAGCAGCCACATCACCGGGCCTCCCCGGGCAAAAACGCTGTAACTGATAAAAGCCATCATGGAAATGCGCGCATCATGCGGGGCGTGGTCCGGGCGTAAATGCCAAAGCTCAGGGCTTGCCCCCCTCCTGCAGGCGATAGCGGCTCAGCTTTTCCTTCGCCTGCGCACTGCCCCCGAGTTTGGCATCAACGATCAGCTGATATGCCTTCTGGGCTTCGTCGAAGTGCCCGGCGTCCTCGTGAATCTGCCCCAGTTCCAGCAACGCTCTCGAAATCCAATACCGTCCCTTCGCCCCGAGCTTCGGGACCATCGCGGGATCAAGTAGAAAATCATTCACCACCGACCATAATTTCGACTGCGCCTTCGTGGCGGCCTGCTCGCGCTCCACCGTATTGGTGGCCATCTGGCTGCGTTTTTTCAGGGCAAATCCCCACTTCGCTCCCGCCTCGACCCGCAGATCAACGGGCGCCGACGGCAGGTCGCGCAGCCGCTCAAAAATCGTCTCGGCACTCTCAAGATTGACATTACCGCCTTGCGAACCACCTCCGTTGCCTCCCTGCGCGAAAAGCGTGTCGGCCAGGGCGAGCTGCGCCAGCAGGACATCCGGATGCTGACTGAAGTCGTGCACGAGAAATTCGTAAATGTGCCGCGCAGTCGGGAAATCGTTCAGCTTCCTGAAAAGATCGCCCTGCTTTAAGCGGGAATAAAAAACCAGGGGATCGTTCGGGTATTTTTGGTTGAGCAACTCCAGGCGATCATTCGCCTCGCCCAACTGCCGGTCCAGGCCTTGCCGCTCCAGATTCAGCGCCGCCTCGTACAAGGCGAGCGGGGCATATTCACTCCCGGCATAAGCCTTGTTGTCGACGAAGCTGATCAACACTCCTTGCGCCGCGGCCAACTCGCCCTTTCGGGTGAGATGATCCGCCTGCACCAGATAGGAGTATTCCGCCGCTTTCGTGCCGATGAAATCGGCGCGCAATTTCGACAGCACCGCGATGCCGTCGTCCTCGCGATCGAGCTTCAGCAGCGCTTGCGCCCGCAGCAGCTGGGTGGTGGCCCTGACTTCCTCCAGCAGCCTGGCCTCCAGCTTTGGATTGGTTTGGAGCAACGCCGCCAGTTGCTCCGTCTGCTGCAAGGTCACCGCCGCTTCGTCGTTGTCGAACGACAGCTTCGCCTGCAGCCAGAGAAACCGGATCCGCAATTCATCAGAGATTCCGTTGGGACCGCCCTGAAGCAGTTTGTTCACGCGGGCATACGACTCCCTGATGCGCCCCGAGATTTGCAGCTGTTTCGTCAGATTCCACTCGGCCTGCCAGCGGCTCCCGGGATCAAACGCGGGATTGGCCGCCGCCTCGTCGAGCTGCTTGATCGCCGAGTCCAGCTGGTCGGCGCGAATATCGGAAAGCACGCGCTGAAAAATCAGGGTTCCGATTTTGATGTCGGCCGGCGGGTTGCGCAGCGCCGCTTCGTACGCGTCCGCGGCGCTCCGGTAATCGTCGCCCGGACTCGCGCTGAGTTCGCCCGCGCGAAAAAATGCCTCGGCCAGCAACACCGCCAGGTTCACGCGCTCCCGTCCTTCCGGCAGCACACCGCGCAACTGTGTGATCACGTCGGCCGCCGTGCGGTACTTTTTCGAATCCCACGCCACCGACAACCGCACATTCAGCGCGGCGGCTTTCAGCGTCGAGGTTTGATAACGCTCCAGCAAGGCGCGCGCGTCCTCCTCCGCCTGCGCGTACTGCTTGTCGATCAGTTCCGTCTGGGCCCGCACCAGCAACAAATCCTCGATGATCGGGTTCTGTAACGGATTTAAAATCAGCTCGGTCAGATCACGTCGCAGCTGTTCGCGCTCCGGCAGGGTCTTGGCGTCACGGACGAGCACTTGCAAAGCCCGGCGCTGGGTTTCAGGCTTCTGCCCTTCCCGTAAAAGCTGCCGGAAAGACTGCTGCCGCACCTGGGTGCCTTCACCCGAAACCAAACCGAGTGTCAGGCGGAGCTGATCGGCCACGTCGCGCTCGCCCTGGGGCAGGATTGCCAGCTGGCGCTGCAAAATCGACTGCGCTTCCGAGAAGCGGTTCAAGCCGGCCAGCGCCGCCGCGTAGGTCTTTAGAGCGACATAACCGAACCGCGTACCCTGATATCGCTCCATGTTGTCGCGTTGCACCCTGAGCTGCGATTCGCTTACCTGGCCGGCCCGCAACTTCGCCTGTTCCTGCGCGAGGAGAAACCGCGCACTCTGCAAATCCGTCACCGCGACCCGCCCCGCTTCCTCGTAGGCCCGGTAGCTTCGGTCCGTGGCGCTGTCCGCATCCGCAATTGCACCCTGCAAAAAATACCACCAGCCTTTGTCGGCGGCAGGGAGTTCCTCCGGCTTGCTGGACGCCAGCGCCGCCTTCGCGGCGGGAATTCGCCGGGCTCCAATTGCAATCAAACCCGCGCGCAGCTGGTAGTCGGAATTTCTGGGACCATCATAACTCTGCAACGCCTTGTCCGCCGCCACCACGTCGCCCGCCTCCAGCCACGCCGTCACCCGGCCGAGAATCACCCGCTGCCGGACCTCCGCGGGAAGTGCAGGCTCGAATAAAATCTCCTGGAAGATCGAAATTGCCGTGTGCGGGAATCCGGCTTGCAACGCCGTGTTCGCCCGCGTTTCCGCCACTATCCATGAGCCAGGCACCGTAAGGGCGACGGCCTGGGGATCGGTCAACGGACTCGGACCGGCCACCTGCGCGCTGGAACGCGCGCCGGCCAGGATCACCGCCGTCGCCATCAGTAAAACCCGCGTTAACTTCGTCATGAACCCCGGCAGCGTGCAGTTATCCACGTCAGCTGGCAAGCGCCTTGCAAAACGGGGCGCGGGCTGTCCGTCGAAAAACGGCGCGATCGTGTAACCGGAAATTTCTCGCGCCGCTCCGCCTCATCGCGCAATTTCGCGACCGTTAGATCAAATCCCATTACCAACCCTATGAGTGCTGTCCTGATCGTTCTCGGAGTCCTGCTCGTGATCGCCATCGTCATCGGCCTTTGGGTCGCGGGCATCTACAACTCCCTTGTTTCCCTCCGCAACCGCTTCAAAAACGCGTTTTCGCAAATCGACGTCCAACTGAAACGGCGCTATGATCTGATTCCCAACCTCGTCGAAGTGGCCAAGGGCTACATGAAGCACGAGAGCGGCACGCTCGAAGCGGTGATCAAGGCCCGCAATGTCGCCTACACCGCGTCACAAGCCGCGGCAGCCAATCCGACCGATGCGGCCGCGGTGAAAAACCTGTTGTCCGCCGAGTCGGGACTGACCGGTGCCATGTCTCGCCTGATGGTCGTTTCCGAGCAATATCCGGATCTCAAGGCGAACCAGAACATGATGCAGCTCACCGAGGAGATGACTTCCACGGAAAACAAAATTTCCTTCGCCCGCCAGGCTTACAACGACTCGGTGATGGCCTACAACACGACCCGGGAATCCTTCCCGACCAACATTCTTGCGGGGATGTTCAATTTCACCGAGGCGCAGCTGTTCAAAATCGAGGATGCCGCGGAACGCGTCGCGCCAAAAGTCAGCTTCAGCTGACGCATTCCCGCCATGCACAACACCACCAATCCCTCGTTGAGCGGTTATCGCGTGGTTCGTGAACTGGGCACGGTCCGCGGGATCGTCGTTCGCTCCCGCTCGATCGTCGGCAACATCGGTGCAAGCCTGCAGACGATCTTCGGCGGTGACATCACACTCTACACCGAGCTGTGCGAACGCGCCCGCAGTGATGCGTATGAACGCATGTGCACCCAGGCCCGGAATCTGGGCGCCAACGCGATCATCGGGTTGCGCTACGATGCCACGGAAATCGGCGCGGGCATCACCGAGGTCCTTTGTTACGGCACCGCGGTCGTAGTCGAAGCGGCGCAATAACGATTCGCTCCCGGCATGGATTTTTTTGAAGCGCAGGAGCGGGCGAGAAAACGAACCTCCCGGCTCGTTGTCCTGTTCGTTCTGGCCGTGATCGGAACCATCATCGCGGGTTACGCCAGCGCGATGCTCATCGTCGGCCAATCCGGATCGCACCGGCACAGCCGGCGCAATACTTACTACAGCGACACCGACTTCGCGGGTTCGCCGTCCTGGTGGAATCCCACCGTTTTTCTCTGGGTCACCGGAGGCACCCTCGCCGTCGTCAGTTTTTCATCGCTTTTCAAATGGTCCCAAATGAGCCGCGGCGGCAGCGCGATCGCCGAGATGGCGGGCGGCCGGGCGGTGGATTTGAAGACGACCAACCTTCGCGAGCGGAAACTCCTCAACGTCGTCGAAGAGATGTCCATCGCCGCGGGCATTCCCATGCCCGCGGTTTACGTGCTGGAAGACGAGCCGGGCCTCAACGCCTTCGCCGCCGGTCTGACCACGAGCGACGCCGCCGTGGCCGTCACTCGAGGCACGCTCGACCGGCTCACCCGCGACGAACTGCAGGGCGTGATCGGACACGAATTCAGTCACATCCTGAATGGCGACATGCGCCTGAACGTGCGCATCACCGCTGTCGTGTTTGGCATCCTCGTCATCGGCCTGATCGGGCGCGGCCTGTTGCGCGTGCTGGGCGAAACCCGCGTTCGCTCCAGCGGAAAAAAAGACAACAGCGCGATGATCCTGCTGGGCATCGGCCTCGCGCTGATGATCGTCGGTTACGTCGGCTATTTTTTCGGGCGCCTGATCCAGGCCGCGGTCTCACGGCAGCGCGAGTTCCTCGCCGACGCCTCCTCGGTGCAGTTCACGCGCAACCCCACCGCGATCACCGGCGCGCTGAAAAAAATCGGTGGTTACGCCATCGGCGGAACGATCAGCAACAACGCCTCGGCTCAAATCGGACACTTTTTTTTCGCCCAGGCATTCAAATCAAATTTCGGCGGACTGTGGGCCACCCACCCTCCCCTCGACGAACGCATCCGGGCGATCGAGCCAACCTGGGATGGAAAACTCTTCGAACCCGAGGAAGTGGTGGACGTCAGCCGGGAATCGTTTGCCACCGCCGGCTTCAGCGGCGGAACGCGGCCCGCGCCCGACGACACGTTGCGCCGAATCCAGGAGGATCCGCCGCTGCTCCCACCCAAAAAAGTCATCAAGCCCGTCCCCTTCAAACCCACCCGCATCGTCGCCGACGTGGGCGCGCTCACGGCCGCCCACTTCCGGCAGGCGCAATCGCTCCTCGACGCCATTCCCACCAGCCTGCGCGAAGCCACGCGCGACGCCGCCACGGCGCAGGTGCTTGTTTATGGATTGCTGCTGAACGGGGACAAGGCCGCGCGCGATCTCCAGCAGCAGATGGTG
>JBEHXD010000204.1:0-8691 GCA_048498875.1 Verrucomicrobiota bacterium | reverse complement strand
AAAGATTTTCTATACAATATCACTAAAGTTAATGATGAATTCTACGTCGGTGTCAAAGGCACGCGCTTGGGGGCGACGTCCGTCGCGATTTCCCTGCCGTGTTCATAAAGGTGAACCTGCAGTTCCAGCATTTCAAAACCGCGGGGAAAGCCCCCGCGCTCGATGTGGATTTTCTTCGTCTCCGCGGTCAGCGGCTGCAATGCCTGGGCGTAGACCCAATTGGCCACCACGCCGGGCTTGGCGTCTTTTTCACGATATTGGCCGAGAAAAACCACGTAAGGATTTTTTACCGGCACCGCTGACGAAATCTCAAAGCGCACATCCATCGCATCGAACATGCCTTCGTCCGCGGCCAGGGTGTCCTTGTTGTGAAACTGTGAACCGGGCCCGCCCGCGACCTGTTGGGCGGATAGCTGGGTCTGATTGTTAAAACGACTGGCGTCCTGTTGTGAAACTCCCGCGCTCGCCGGCACATTGCTGGAACCGCCGGCCCGGCCGGCAGCGGCGGTAATATCCCCCCATTTCAAACCTGCGTTCGATTGTGATTGGGCCGCCAGGCTGTCCGCGTTCTGAATTTGTGCGTTCGCAATTTCCCGTTGAAACTTGACCGTGGGATCGTTGGCCGGGGTATAGGAACGTTCGCTTTTCAAATTAACCACCGAAGCGGATGCATCGGTCATCTTCAGCGTGCGATCGATCTTTGTGACCACCTTTGCCCAGTCGGCCAGGACCCTTACTTCCTTCCCCGCGACCTTGATCGTGAAGGCACCACCCTCGACATTTATCACCCGGTACATCGTCCCATTGTATTCCACCGAAAGATCCGCCCCCATGAACAGCGTATGGGTCTTCGGTTCGCCCGATGGGGAGGGGGAAGCCGCCGCGAGCAGAAAGGGAGCGACTGCCGTGATCAGAACCGGCAACGACCAGCGGAAAGGATTCCGCGACCGGGGAGCAGGAGGGTTGGGAATTTTTGTGATCATAAACAATCAGCCACTTTTCACGGCCAGGGTTTTGACGCGGGCGAGGTAGTCGGCCACGACATCGTTCTTTTCGAGGCTTAACGCCTTTTGGAGATACTTGATGCACTTGTCGTAATCGCGGTTTTTGAACGCAATGTTCGCCAGCTCCAGGCTGGCGCGATAAGTGAATTCCGGCACCTCACAGGCGGATTCAAAGGCGAATGCAGCGCGGCCGAGATCCTCTTCCGCCGCGTAGGTGCGGCCCAAAGCGAGGAGGGCTTTCCCATCGAGGGGGGCCGACTTCAACAGCTCCTGCAATTCCTTCCTGGCCTCCGGCCATTGTTTGCGGGCCGCGTACAAATCGGCGCGAATCTGGAGATAGTTGTTCCGTCGCGCGGGCGTGACCGAGTCCTTCAAACGGGCGAGTACTTTCCCCGCTTCGTCCAACCGGTGGGCTCCCATGAGCACTTGCGCGAAATAAAGCAGTTTGCGTTCACCGATGTCCGCGTTGCCCGCGAGAATTTTTTCGTAGATCCCCACCGCCTCGGTGTTGAAGCCCTGGTCGGCATAAAGATCGCCCAGAAGATTCAGTTCATCGGGCCCGGCCACGCCCGCGCCGTTCGCCGCTTCGAGCAGGATGATCGCGTCGAGCTTGCGATCCTGGGCCAGCATGATGTTGGCGTGGGTCAGCCAGAGGTCGGCGCGGGCCGGCTGCAGGCGAATCAGGCTTTTTACCAGCGATTCCGCCCGGCCAAATTGTTTGCCTTGTACATACACGCGCAAAAGCCCCTCCATCCACTCGGTGGAATCGGGATTTCCCGCCAGTGCCTGCATGTAAGCCATCTCGGCTCCGACCGCATTTCCCCCGCGTTCGAGACAAAAGCCGAGCAGGCCGAGCGACGAAGCGTCATGATCACCCAGCGTGATCGCCTTGGAAAAACAGGGCGCCGCCTGCGCGTATCGATCCGTTGAATAATAGAGAATACCCAGATTGGTCCACGCCCGGATGAAGGTGGGCATGCGTTTCACCGCGCTCTGGTAACGCGCCTCCGCCGGCTCCAACTGCCCGGCGGAATAATAAACATTACCCAAAATAAACTCGAAGGCGGGACTCGGCGGCTCCCTGTCATTCATCATCGCCTCAAGCAGCTTCAAGGCAAATTCCGGATTCGAGGAGAGCGTGGTCATGACTTTCTCGTACAGCGCATACTCCTCCGCCGTCATTTCTGGCTCGCGATCCTTCAGGAAATTATAGGACGAATTAATGATCCGCTTCGGATCAAGCTTGGGCATGGTTTGCCGGCTGGCCTGTTTGTCCCGGATGAAGTCCAGCGGCGAGTCATTGAAGGCCTGCACTCCTGCGACAAAGCCCAGTGAAAACAGGAGGGTGGAAGTGAGTTTCGCCAGTCTCATGGAAAAAGTCAGGTACTGAACACGGACCCCGCGGACCACTGGACGGTGATGCCCTGTTCGATCAGGCAGCGGACATTCCGCCCGTTTTTCATTGCCGGTGAGAAAACCCACTCGGTGATGGATTCCATCATGAGTTTGTCGAACGCCTCGTTACCCGAGGATTTCGTCAAGCGGATGCGACCGACGGTCCCGTTCGCATCAATCACCACCAGCAACGTCACGTGGAGCGATTTTGCGTTGTCCCGCACGCTGTTTGAAACCGTCGGATTCGGCCGCTCCAGCACCTGCGGCGGCCGGTCCACTTCGCTGCGCTGGTAGATATGCTGCGCATCCATCACCAGCTCCATCCTCGGCTTGAACTCACCGGGCGCGGTGGTCACCCGCGCATGGACAATCGGCGCTTTCGACATTTCCTCCGGGAGCAACACCGCCAGATCCGGCGGGCTCACGGCAACTTTCACCGGGCTTTCGGCAGGCGCCAGGTCAAAGCCGGGCAGCGGGACCGTCTCGGTTGGCGGTTCCGCCGTGGCCGAAGGCAAAGGCGGAGGCTCAACCGGCAGCAACGCCACGCGCAGGTCATCGAGATCCGCCGGTGGTTTCGCCGGCGCCCCCTTCTCGTAATGGGCAATGCCAAGGAACAGTGCCACCGTGAAGCAACTTCCCGCGATAAACCCGACGATCTGCCGCGCCAGCGAACCCTGCGCCGCGGCAGAAGGGGGGTTGGAATCGATGGTGGTGCCAATTTGCATGATCTTAAGGCGCCTCGGATTTCGACGTGGCAAACTGCACGTGTTGGATCCCCGCCCGTTTGGCCTCGGAGTAAACCTCGGAAAATACACCGTGGTTGCTGCCGCGATCGGCGCGGATGATCAGCGACGGCGATCGGCCGATGGCCGCCTGCTTCACCAGGGCGGCGACCTGGTCGGTGGCGATTTGTTGCCCGTCAAAAAAAATCCGGTTGTCGGCCGCGATCGCGATCAGCAGGGAATTCTGCTCGCTGAGCTGCGAGCCGCTGACGTCCGGCTTTTGCACCTCGATCCCCGGATCGTTCACAAAGGCGCTGCTGATCATCAGAAAAATCAACAGCACCATGATGCAGTCCACCATCGGCACCATGTCGATGTGCGTGCTCTCAAAACGCTGCCGGTGTCTGCCGCGTTTTCTCATGACCGGGCACCCTCCGCTGAGCCAACATCGAGTTGATTCAGTTCCTGTTCCGCGCGATGCACGGTGCGGTGGGCGACGTAAAGGAGCAGCAGCGCCGGAATCGCCACGGCCAGCCCTGATTCGGTGGCAACGAGAACCTCGGAAATGCCCTGGGCCAGCCCCTCCATGGACTTTTCCCCGACCCGACTCGACAGGCTTTCGAATGTCTTCGCCATGCCGCTCACCGTACCCAGCAGTCCCAGCAGCGGCGCCGCCGCGATCATCGCCCCAATCACTCCCCGCTGCTGGCGAAATGCCTCGTGAATTTCCCCGGCCTGCCGCTGCAGTTCCCGCACCTGAAAAGGCAAACGGGCCGGGGCGGCCCGCAGCGCCCGTCGCTCCGCCCGCAACCACAAAAGAACCTGGAAGCACCGGGTGTACAGCAGCACAGAAAGAACCATGATAGCGATCATCACCGGCCCTCCCTTGTGGCAGAGATCAAGTAACGCGCTCATACCGTCAGCGATTTCTCACGATCGTTTTTGAAACGGCGCGCCTGGACCGCGGTCACGAACTCGAGCGCATAGCGCTCCAGCAGGGACAGGTTTTTCTGGATGCGCTGGGAGAGAAAGCCGTGGGCGACCAGGGTGGGAATCGCCACCAGCAAGCCCAATTCCGTCGCCACCAGCACTTCCGAAATACCACTCGCCAGCTTCCCCGCGTTTCCGGTGCCAAACACAGTGATGAGCGTGAAAGTCCGCACCATGCCGGTCACTGTGCCGAGCAAGCCCATGAGGGGTGCCGCGGTGGCGATCACCGCCATGAGCGGCAGGCGGCGTTCGAAATGCAGGCGTTGCTTCAGCAGCACGGCATCGAGGCGCTCTTCCAGCAATTCCTTCGGCTCGTCCTCGTGCTTCAATCCCGCGGCCATCAATTCCCGGGTCGTGGTTCCCAGCACCCGCAATCCCCGTTCACGTTCCGCCTGGTCCGCCTCCAGCGCTTTCTCAATCCAGCTGCGCACCAGGGCGGGCTGATCCACCCGCATCCGGGAAACATCGTGGATTTTTTGTCCGATCAAAATGAGGGCGAAAATTCCGACGGCCAGAATTGCGTAGGAAACAACCCCGCCCTTGTTGATGTGCTGCCACACCGTGCCCTTCGTCTCTTTCAGGCGAAGCGCCTTGCCGCCCGAAGCGTCCGCCGGAAACAAGCCCAATTCCCCTTTGAAGAAAGCGGTTGAATCGGTCCCTTTCCAGTCGGCCAGCGGATACATGATCGCACGCTGGCCTCCCTCGCGCAAACGGACCGTGCCCGCCAGCCCGCTGGATTCGGCCCGGAAAAACGCCTGGGGGCCGGCAAAGACATAGGTCCCCGCGACCAGTTTATTGTCTCCCTCAACCAGCGATTCCCCGCGAACCTGATAACCGCCGAGCGCCCGGCTGACCTGCTCCTGCAAGAACGCTGCCGCTTCTCCAGCCTGGCCGGGTTTTGTCAGGTCGCTCTCCGCCGCGGGCAACGCCTGCATTTTCTCCGGCAGGAATTGTTTTTCTCCCGGCAGCAATCCTTCCTCGAAAGACACCAGACTGTCGTGGGCGAGCGTGCTCAGGTAATTTTGATTTTTCCGGAGACTCTCGGCTTCCTGCGCCAGTTTGCGCCGGGTTTCATTCGCGCGTTCCTGCCCGGTTTCCAGCCGTGCGATTTCCGCTTCCGCGGCCACGATCCGATCTTCCGCCGCCCGCATCGCCTCGACCAGCGGAAGTTTTTCCTTCGCGACCGTTTCGCGCATCCGGATCAGGTCGTCGTTTGCCTGTTTGAGCCGCTGGCCATATTCGACCGACGCCCGCTTCATCGCTTCGTCGATCGATTCAGCCGCACGTACACCACCGGTGAAGCAAAGCATCAGCGCCACGGAAATAAGCAGTCGTAGTTTCATGGGCTTACTTTTGCGCGCCAGGATTGGCGATTGGGTCCTGGATTCGCGCCGGAATCTGCACGAATTCCGGTTCGGCTTTGCCCCGGTAGATGGCGATCAATTTTTCGACTTTTTCGACGCCGTCCGACATCGGCTCCCATCTCCAGCCCTCAGTCGCAGGCACCCCCAGCCAGACCTTGCCCGCCGGACGGTCCAGCGCGTATGCATTGCTCAAGCCCCAGTAAACCACCTCCGCTTCCTTTGCTCCGGAAGTCCCATCGAACGTCAGGATTTCGTCCTCAACCGTCACCCCACGATTGAATTGCAGGCAACGGTTGAGCACCGTGACCGCCAGGTGCATGCGCTCGCCGACGGTGAGTTCAGGGGCCTTGAGACTTTTAAAGGAAACCTCGAGGGCGGACGACAAACGCGGCGGCAGCCGGCGGCGCAGTTCCAGCAAACTCTTCGTCAAGACCTGCAGCTGCGCTTCGGTATTTTTGAGGGTTTCCGTCACGAGCGCGTTGGCCGCCTCCGCCTGCGCCTGCTCCTCCCGATCCTTCGCCGTCTTTGCCATCAAAAGGTCGCGCCGGCTTTCCAACGATTGCGCCCGCTCGGCCAATCCACGCGCCATCGATTCGAGCAGCGGACGTTGCGTGCTCCAGTCCGTTTCCAAACGGGAAGTCTCGGCGCGAACCTTGAGCCAGTCGGCAGCGGATTTCTCCACCGTATCGAGCGCCGCGGGCTCAGCCGCCCAGAGGGAACCGCCGGTCACAAACACTGCCGACCAGCAAAGAAGGGGGTAAACAAGGGGAGGTTTGGGCATGAAAACAAGAAGGACAATGCGCCTCACCCGTGCCACGCGGCGGCCGTCAGCACGAAAGGCAAAAAAGGGTAGGACAAAAATTTAGTCCCGCGACCACTGATTGGGAATGCAAATCTCGCCATACGGGGAAATGGGGAAGGTTTTTCGCGAAAGCAGGAAGTTCGTTTCGCAAGCTCCATGCCAGTTCCCGCCGAGGCATGAATTGCACCGGGTGAACCCTGCGCAGGAGATGATCACGGCCACCCGTTGGGATTGGGAGGCACCGCCCGTGGTTGCAGGCAACCAGTCCCCCGCCAACCTCCGGGCCGAATTGGTTGCAGACAACCATTAGCGACCACCTCATCCGCCGGCGCTGGAAAATTATGTTGAAGGCCGCGAATGCTTCGCTCGCATAGCAGCACCCATGGCACTCGACACGGAGCTTCCCCCCGGATGCGAACTTCTCCTGCTGGAGGATGATTCCAACCTGCGCCGGCGTCTGGCCGCCCATCTCCGGCAATATGGCGCGGAGGTGACGGAGGCCTCGAACCTGGCCGAGGCCCGCCGCCTGCTCGCCGAGTTGCGGTTTGATTTCGCCCTGATCGATCTTCACCTGCCCGATGGCGAGGGAGTGGAACTCCTGCGCCACGGGGCTTTCTCGGAAAACACCGGGGTGGTGGTAATGACGGCTTTTGGGGGCGTCAAAAAAGCCGTCGAAGCCATGCGCCTGGGAGCCGGCGATTATCTGGCCAAACCGTTCGAACCCGAGGAACTGCCGCTCGCCTTTCTCCGCTGCCGGGAGAAACGGGCCGGGGTGCGGCGGGAGGAAATCCGGGCCGGCGGCAGCGGTGATGATTTTTTCTTCGGCCCACACCTCGCCGAAATCCGCACCGGACTCGACCGGATTGTGACCACGGACGCACGGTTGGAACGCAATCTTCCCCCCGTGCTGATCGAGGGTGAAACAGGGACGGGAAAGAGTTTGCTCGCCCGGTGGCTGCACCGGAATGGCCCGAGAAAATTGCGCCCGTTCGTCACGCTCAACTGCGCGGCGCTGCCGGAAAACCTGGCGGAGTCGGAATTGTTCGGCCACGAACGCGGCGCCTTCACCGATGCAAAACAGACGCGGATCGGCCTGTTGGAGGCCGCGGACGGCGGGACGCTTTTCCTCGACGAAATCAACGCCCTGACGCTCCCCGTGCAGGCCAAACTCCTGACCGCGCTGGAAGACCAGTCGATCCGCCGGGTGGGCGCCACCAAACAAACCCGCATCGATGTGCGACTCATCGCCGCATCAAACCGCTCCCTCGAAGATCTCGTGGAGGAAGGAGCTTTTCGCGAGGACCTTTATCATCGCCTGCATTTATTGCATCTCACCCTTCCGCCCCTGCGCGAACGCGGGCGCGAGGTGATCGATCTCGCCCGATACCTGCTCGACCGCATCGCCCAGCGCCACCGGCTGAAAAATCTCTCCATCTCCCCCGAGGGCGAATCGCGGCTGATGGCGCAGCCCTGGCGCGGGAATGTCCGGGAACTGGCCCACGAGATCGAACGGGCCGTGATTTTCAGCCGCGGGCCGAAACTGGAGTTTGAGCAGCTGGACGAACCGCCGCCCACCGCCCTCAACCACTGGCGCAATCCCCAATGGCGCCTGCCGGTGGAGGGATTTGCCATCGACGACGTCGTCACCGATCTGGTCAACGACGCCTTGCGCGAAACCAATCATAATCTTTCCGCCGCGGCCCGGCGGCTCGGCGTTACCCGCGAGTTCCTGCGTTATCGTCTCAACGCGACCAGGTCGCGCCCGGAAAACGCTGGTTGACCACAACCAATCCGGTCCTCCCTGCGCCCCTCCGGTCATCACCGTGAAGAATTAAATCCCTGGAATGACGGCCCTTGTTCTCCGCCGCAGGAAACTGGCACCCCCTTTGCAAGGTTCGGGGGCGAATGACGGCCGGCCGCCGATGCCGCGTCACGCCACCATGACCTCCCTTCCCCGCCCTGCCCCGCTGGCCCACCTTCCCCGTCATGCGGTTTTTATGGCCGCGGCTTTCCTCGTTTTTTGCGCCGGGGTGTCCGCGCAATCGACCGCCGGCACCGCGCCCAACTCCCACTCTTCCGATCAACCGGGAAACGATCGCGCTCCCAATCGCTACGAACGGCCCTTCCTCGCCAACAAGCTCCTCAATTCGTATTATTTGAATCACGAATGGGAGCCGGATCAAAACAAGGTATTTTATCCTCCCACGCCACCCCCGCTGGGAACGGAATTATCGCCTCTCGGAACCCCGCCCGGCGGGGAACTGGCTCCCTCCGGGTTGGCCCCCTTCGTCACCGATTGGTTTTATCCACTGCTGGCCCGCCGGCTCACGCGAAACGAACTTTCCAGTCATGTCCGGAACGAATTTCAGGCCTATCTGGCCAGCCGGGCAGTCCTGCAAAATGAATTGTGGGCC
>JBEHXD010000203.1:0-8734 GCA_048498875.1 Verrucomicrobiota bacterium | reverse complement strand
CGCCGCGACGATGTCGCCGCGGCGTTTCCGCACATTCCCCACGCCGCGGAGAGTGGATTCGAGATCGTGGGACACGTGCCAGCAGGTCTGTTCGTGGCCGAACTATGGGCCGGTCGTGAAGGCTTCGGCTGGCAGCGCCTCGTGTCTTTTTCCGTCTATTCGGAAGCCGCGCTCCTGCACGGAGCCATCGACCTGCCCCAGGAAAAAGAGGTCAGTGCCAACGTCACCATCGATGGATGGTGCTTCCATCCGCAGAGGGAAATAGCAGAACTCTGGCTTCACTATGGAACGGCCCGCGTCCGCTGTGTCCATTACGGTCATGAACGGGCGGACGTCGCCCGGCAGTTCCCCCATTTGCCCCAAGCGCGGGTTTCCGGCTTTAGTTCCGAAGCCATTCTTCACCCCGGGGAAGGTCGGATCAGGTTGCGTGCAATCGATCGTGATGGCGGGGAATACTACTGCGAAACCCAACATTGGATGCGGCTGAAACCCGCGCCTTCCATTCATACCTCCCTCGATCGCCGATTGGACGGCCGGGCTCTTTTCCAGGCATTTTCAAGTCGTCAGTCAGGTCTGCCGCCTCTGCGGGTGATTTTCTCCAACCCTGCGATTGATGCCGTTAAACCGGTGCTCTCTTCCTTGGCGACCCTGCCCTCCGACAATTGGCGCGCCATCCTCCTCGCCCCACCGTCCGCGGATCTGGCAACTCTGGCGGAAAAAAATGCCCGCGTCACGGTTACCGCCACGATCCCGTCCGAGTCATCCGCTTGGGATCTCCACCTGGAAAAAGGAGATGTTCCCGATATCCACGGTCTGCTGGCCGCCTGGCTGGCGGTGGCAGAGCAACCCGGACTGGATGCGATCTCCGGCGATTTCACCACTGGCCGGGAAAAGACCCTGTTCCCTCAACCGCCCTGGTCGCGCGATCTGGCCTTGTCTGGAGGAATCGATCCTCGTTCACCGGTTTTGATCCGCAGTTCCTTTTCGTCGGAACCACGGGAATCATTGGTAATTCTCCTCGCCACGAAGGAGGCAAAAGTAGCCCACGTTCCCGCGATAGTGATTCACAAAATTGCTGACGCCCCGGCGAATCCCGAAGCCAGCCGGACTCTGCTCCAAGCCTTGCGGCCAAACGCGACCCTCTCCCTCGCGACGCAACCAAACCGGAGAATCTTTTTGCCTTCCGCCTTGTTTCGTCGCCCCCGGATCACGGCCGTTGTGTTTGGAGCGGCGGAAGCCCTCCCACCCCTGAAGGAAGCGTTCGCGGGAAAAATAGACTCCTGGGCCGCCGCAGAATCACTGGCCGGATTGAACTCCGCCGTGGCCGCCACCGGTGACAGCCACGTCTTGTTTTTAACTCCTGAATGCCGGCCCGTATCGGATTTGTTCGTTGAGACCCTCGCCTTGCACAGCGAATCGAATTCCGGGACGGCAGTGGGTCCCTTGTTGCTCCACCCTCATCTGGCACCGTGGAGCAACGGCGATTACTTTACAGCGCGAACGCGGCGTACGCTCGGCTCCTTTGATCCGCACTATGAATCGTGGAGCAATCGCTCCCTGACTCTTTTTTCCCGTCAAAGCGCCTATCTTTCCCTGCCGGGTCTGTTTATTACCCGCAAGCGATGGCAGGAGTTGGGGGGCGTTGAAACCAAGTTTGAATCCGCCACCGGCGCCTTGCTTGACCTGAGCTTCCGTTTGAGAAACGCGGGAACGCCTCCCACCCTTTGCACCGAGGCCACATTGATTGCGCAACCCGATTCCCGGCTTACGGCATTTGAGGAAACCCTGCTGCTCGACCGGTGGGACCGCAACGAAATCAACCCGCTGCGCATTCGTCCGCTCGTGACCAGGGAGGTAATGGCGTGAACCTGCTCTTCTGTCTTTATGGGGATTTTGCCGCCAACAGCGCGCTTCAGGTGGCGCATCTGGCCAACCAGCTGAAACAGCGCGGTCACGATGTTGCGGTGGCCGTTCCCACCGGCCTTCCTTCGCTCAACGCGATCCATCGGGTGGATTTCACCCCGGTGGAATTTTCCGATCTGCTTGCGAATAAAAATCCCTTCCGCAACCAGCAGGGCCCGGACGTCATTCACGCGTGGACCGGACGGGAAAGCATCCGGAATTTTCTCAATCAGTATCGGCCCCGCCATCCCCAAGCCCGGTTGATGGTCCATTTGGAGGATCATGAGACCCATCTGGCGGAAGCAGCGCTGGGCGCCACCACGGAAGCCCTGGGTGGTTTGTCCGATGCCGAGCTCGACGCCCGTTGCGGGCTGGCCGTCACCCATCCGAGAAAAGGACCGGCCTTGGTTCGTTCAGCGAACGCAGTCACCACGATCATCGACACTCTCTTTGTGCATGCGCCGGCAGAGTTGCCCAAACACTTTATCTGGCCGGCGGCGGATCCCGCTTTTTTCGTGCCGCAGCCCAAACGCGAGCAGTTGAAAGCGGAGCTCGGCTGGCCGGAAAATGCGCTCGTCCTGTTTTATCACGGCAACACCCACGCGGCCAACGCGGCGGAAATGCGCAGCCTTTATCTCGCGGTGGCCTTGCTCAACCGGCAGGGTGTTCCGGCGCGATTGGTCCGCTGCGGGCATGACAGTGTTTCTTTTCTCGGTGAGGACGACAGCTGGATCCGTCCCTGGGTTTTGCCGTTGGGTCACGTGCGTCAAAGCCACATGCCGCGGCTCATGGCGGTCGCCGACGCGTTCGTTCAACCGGGAATTCCCGGGCGATTCAACGACTACCGGTTTCCCTCAAAACTCCCCGAATTTTTCTCGATCGGGCGCCCGGTAATCCTGCCCCGCACCAATCTGGGTTTGAAAGTTCAGCATCTTCAGGACGCCTATGTGCTGGATCGCGCCGACGGGGAATCGATCGCCGCCGCCCTGATCCATCTCCGCAATGATCCCGCGCTGTCGGCCCGCTTGTCCGCGGGATCGGTGGCCTATGCCCGGCGTCATTTCAGCTGGGCGGAAAGCGCCCGACGACTGGAAACGTTTTACCAGCAGGTGATCGACGCCGGACAGTAATTCCGCATTGCCGCGGCCATCCCGGGTTGCAAGCTGCGCGATTCGCATGAACGAGAACGCCTCCTACGCCTTCGAACTGGAAGACGTGCCGCGCTGGAAATGGCTGCCGGCCGGCCCGGTGAAGCTGGGCGGATGGTTCATCCCGAAAAACGAAAATCCCCTCCACGACTTCCGCATCGTGATCGGCCGCCGCATTTACCTCGCCCGACACGGACTGCTGCGACCGGAGTTGCTCGCGCGGTTTCCGCAATGGCCACGGGCCCGGCACGCGGGTTTCGAATTCACCTTTGAAACCGGCCCGGGCGACCACGAGCTTCGTCTGGAATTTCTCAATGAAGACCTGCAGTGGGTGGAGTTCTGGCGCCGTCCGCTCGTCGTGCAGCCGTTCACCCTCGCGCGTCCCGTCCGCGCGCAGTTGAACCCCGACTATCTCGCTCCGCTGCTGCAGCGCGAACTGCAGGCACGGAACGGAACCGAAAATTTCGATTCCCCGTTTTCGCTCGAGCAGCTGATCCCGCAGGCCTGCACGGCGCCCAGCGAATGGACGCCCGCGCCCCCGGTGCATGCGTCGATGGACATCCCCCGCACGACGGCTATCGCGCGTTATCATCTCCTGCATGTCTGCGGCTGGGCCTTTCATGAAACGCTTCGCATCCGGCGGCTTTACGCCACCTCGGGCGTCGATGATTTTCACGCAGTAAAATACGGTCTGCCGCAGGACGGGGTGGAACGGCATTTCGGCCATTTCCCCTACGCGAAGAACACCATGTTCTTCGCCCTCGTTTCCGTCGCGCGCAACCGGCCGAACCCCCTTTCAATAAAAGTATACGCGGAATTTGAAGACGGCTCCCATCACATGCTGGTGGAACGCCGCATCTGGGCCACCTCGCTGCTGGACGCGGAACTTCCGCTTCCACGCCGTTCCCTCGCCGATTTTATTTCAGCCGCCGAGTCGATTCATCACCGAATCGGAGAAGCAGGTGCACGGCCGGGCAAACTCGCTAATTTCATTCGTGCCTCCGCCAAGGTCCGGCACGAATTAAACGACTGGTTTTCCGCCAAACCCGGGCCCTATCCTTGGGAATCCCTGTCGCCGCACGAGCGACAGCTTTACCGGCAAGCTCCTTCGCCGCGTCTGCTGCGGCAGCTTCACCAAACAGAAGAGGACCTCCATGGCTCCACGCCTTCCATCGGGCTGATTGCCGCCTGCCGCGCCGAATCGGCCGCCGGCTTGACCGTCCTTGTCCGTTCGCTGCGTTTGCAAGTCTTCCGCAAGTGGGAGCTCTTGATCGTGCCCCTCGACGAACCTGCCCGCCAAACCGCCCTGCGTTCGGTCGCATCGGATTCGCGGATCAGCATCGCGGCGGCAAAATCGCCAAGCGAATCCCTGGGGGAGCTTCGCACGGACTATGTGGCCTTCGTCGACCCCGGCGCGGAGATCAGGCCCGAGGCATTGCTTTTGATCGCGGAAGCCGCAATCGGCGAGACCGCGCCAGTGGCGATCTACACCGACGAGGAAACCATCGATTCCGCCGGCAAAGTGACGCCCTGGCATTGGCCGGATTGGAGTCCGGCCTTCGCGTTTTCGGGCGCTTTGGGCCAGGGTCTGGTCGCCCTGCAACGCAGTGCTCTCGCCAGCGTTGCAACCTCACTTGAGTCTGACTGGCAGACCCCTGCATTGGACGGTCTTTTGCGGATCACCTCCGACGTGCCTTCCGAACGGATACACCACCTCGCCCGTAGTGGCATTCGCCAGCCGGCCCGGACGGACATCAGCGCATTGCTGGCCTCCACCCAAAAAACAGTTCAACAGGCTCTCGCCCGGCGAAATCTGCGCGCCGAGGTCGTGCCACTCGGAGCGGATGAAGCCCGTGGAAATCCCTGGATGAAACTGCAGTGGTCTCCGTCGTACCTCGCCGAACAACCGGTCACGATTGTCATCCCCACGCGCGACCGGCTCGACTTGTTGCAGCGTTGCATCCAGCGCCTGGAACAAACCCTCGACTGGCGTCACGTCCGCCTGCTGGTGGTCGACGACGGTTCGCGCAAACCGAAAACGGTGCGCTTCCTCGCGGAGCTGGCGGCCCGATCGGATCTGCCTGTGCGCGTGTTGCAGGCGGGCACGACCAACCAACCGTTTAACTACTCGCGTCTGGTCAACCTGGGGACGCAGGCCGCGGAAACCCCGCTAGTCCTGCACCTCAACAACGACGTGGACGCGCTGGAGCCCGGCTGGCTTGAAGCCATGGTGGGATGGTTCGCGCTCCCGGAAACGGGAGCCGTGGGAGCAAAGCTCGTTTATTCGGATGGCCGCATCAATCACGCGGGAATCGTGGTCAGCAGCGAGGAAGCGCTCGCGTTCACTCCCTTTGAAGGCCTGCGGGAAAACGATGCGGGCTTTCCGCAGCTGGTGCAGCTGGCCCGGGATTCTTCAGCGGTGATCGGCGCCTGCCTGCTGACGCGCACGGATCTTTACCGGCAGTTGAACGGGTTTAATGAAACCGAATTCGGCGTCGCCTACAACGACGTGGATTATTGCCTGCGTTTGCGCGCCGCAGGTTGGAGAACCTTGTACGTTCCGCAGGCGCGCCTGATTCACTGGGGCAGCGAATCGCGGGGTCGCTCATTCCACGAAAGCGAGCATCTCGCCTTCCTCCGTATTCATGGCCAGTATCGCGATCCGTGTTTCAATCCCCAGCTGAAACTCAGCGGGCGAACGCTTGCGCCCGATCTTGAGCGTCCGAATTTAATCACGCCCAAAACCAAACTCCGGTTGCTCGTCGCCTCCCACAACCTGGGCCTGGAAGGCGCGCCGCTTTTCCTTTTCGAATTTGTCGAACACGCGATCAAGGTCGACGGATTCAGCGTCGATTTGATCGCCTTTGCGGACGGACCGCTGCGCGCCGCCTACGAAAACCTGGGCGTGCGCATCACCATCGTGGATCGTCATCCGGTCCACGGCTCGCGCAATCGCGAGGAATACGAAGCCCGTGTCGGCGCAGTTCGACGCAGCGTCGATTTGAGCGGGACCGATCTGGTCGTGGCCAACACCGTGGTGGGATTCTGGATCATCGAGCTGGCCCGTCAGGCCGGCCTGCCCTCGCTGTGGTTCATTCACGAGAGCGCCCGGATTCCCCGGTTTTTCTCCCACGAATTGATGCCGGGCATGCAACCCGTGGTCCATGCCGCCTTCCGCGAAGCGACCCGGGTGGTATTTCTCTGCGAGGCCACGCGTCGCTATTACGACGAGGATAATGTCCGCGACCACTTCCGCATCCTGCCGGGATGGGTGGACGCCCGGCGTGTTCGCACCTTCAAAGCCGGCTGCGATCGCGCCGCGTTGCGCAAAAAGCACGGGATCGGCCCGGACGACCTGGTCGTCATCAACGTTGGCACCGTCTGCGAAAGAAAGGGACAACACGACTTCATCCCGGCCGCACGCCGTCTGGCCAAATTGAGCCGGAAGAAAATTCATTTCCTCATGATCGGCGGATTGAATGACATGTGCCACGAGCTGTTGGAAAACGGCCCCGCTTTGCGTGATTTTCCCGAAGCCCGGATCGTTTCCAAAACGGACGCGGTTTACGAATTCTACGCCATCGCCGATCTCGCCGTCTGCACCAGTTACGAGGAATCGTTCCCTCGCGTGTTGCTCGAGGCGATGGCTTTTGAGGTGCCGGTGGTTTCCACCGATGTTCATGGCGTCCCGGAAATCATCACCGACCGCACTGAAGGCTGGCTCGTAAAGCCGGGAGATATCGAGCAACTCAGCCGGACCATGCTCGACGCACTGGCCCAAAGCCGTACGCCCAACAGCCTCGCGCCGATGGCCCTTTCCAAGGTGATGCGCCGCTTCGATTGCCGCCGGTTGATTCCCCGGCATATCGATCTGGCCCGCGAAGCGTCGCTCGGATAACAATCGCACAGCGATGTAGCGACAGGCCTCCGTGCCTGTCGGGTTTGCCGTTTGCGTTGCGGAACCACAGGCAGAGGCCTGTGGCTACTTACTGCGGCGCCGGGGGATTGGAGGCAATCCTCAGTCCGAGAATGCTGAGGAAAAAACTCAGCAGCATCACCTGCACGCCGAGGGCCATGGCGCCCGCGCCAGGAACCACCAGTCGCAACATGGCGCCGGGATCCAGTTGACCGAAGCCGCCCTGCCCCCAGCGCCACACCGAAAAAATCGAAAGACCCAAGCCGGCCAAAAAAACCGCCAGCCCGGACAACAGTCCTGTCTCGAGAGTGATGTAGCGAAAGAGTTTGGTGATGCCGGGATCGTGCGGCAGCAACCCGGACTGCATCGCGTAGATCTTGGACATCACCGCAAATGAAACGGTTTGAAATCCAAGCAGGACCGCCAGCACCGCGTAGACCAGCGTGTGCACGTCGAAGGTCACATTGCCGACCTTCCACGGATGGAGCGACAGGGCGATCATGCCGATCAATCCAATCACGAAGAGAAAAAAGCCCGGCATCAGAAACAGCCAGCGCGGGCTGTACAGCAGCATGAACCGCAGATGCCGCCAGCCGTCGCGCCAGGGACGCAGATGCGGAGGACGGGATCGTCCGTCTTTTTTCAAGGTGGTCGGCACCTCGGCAATTTTCATGCGCAGCAGCGTGGCCTTGATCACCATCTCCGAGGCGAACTCCATGCCGGTCGTCTGCAGTTGCATCCGCTCATAAGCCTCCTTCGAAAACGCACGCAACCCACAGTGAAAATCGCGACTCGGGGAATGAAAGAGCACCCGGCCCAGCCCGGACAAAATTGGATTTCCCACGTACCGGTTTTTCCACGGCATCGCGCCCGGCAGAATCCCGCCAGCAAACCGGTTGCCCATGACGAGATCGTTGCCCTCGCGAAGTTTCAGCACAAACCGGTCGACATGACTGAAATCGTAACTGTCGTCTGCGTCTCCCATCAGGACGTAACGTCCGCGAGCCGCATTGATTCCTCCCTGCAACGCACTGCCATATCCCTTGCGCGAAACCGGCACCACGCGCGCACCCAGGTCGGCGGCAATTTTTTGCGATCCATCCGTGCTCCCGTTGTCCGCGATGATCACTTCGCCATTCAAGCGGTGGTTCGCCAAAGCCGTCATGGCCTTCTCCACGCAGATTCCAAGCGTCTCCGCCTCGTTGAGGCACGGCATGACGATTGAAATCTCCAATGGGGCGGAATCTGGCATTCGCGAAAATTGGGCGTGAGGCGTCGCTGCCGTCAAAGCTCAAATCGCGACGATGGGCTTGGTTGATTTGGTGGAAAGCCCGGCGGCGGTCAGAATGACAAAGAGCAACATCAGGGGATAGGCGGCCGCTTGATACCCAATGGTGATCGCCACGAAAGAGGTGATATGTACCAAGGTCACCACGAGGGTGATCGCCACCGCACCAGCCAGCGCCACGGTCGCGAGCACCGCCATCTCAAAAGGACGCCGGTTGCTCCATACCAACCACCACAGCCAAAGCAAAAGCGGCAGCGAAACCAACACCAGACCGGCCGTGAGAAAAGCGTAGATCCGGGTGACGTCCTTCAGGACACCATTCTTGAAATCCTCCGTTTGTTTTAAATCCGGAGGCAGTGGCGGATCCTCCAGCCGCGGAGACAGCGTGGTATGAGTCATGGCGCGGTAAACCTGCAGCGACTCATCCGAACCACTGCTCGGCGGCGGTTTGGGCACGACATATAGGAAGGTGATGATAAA